>NZ_JBHWZY010000056.1:0-15406 GCF_042727815.1 Nocardia sp. NPDC060220 | reverse complement strand
ACGTACTTGTTCGCATCGGCGCCGGTTTTGCAGTGGGTCGGCGTTCCCGCGGTCCCCGGCTGTGCCTGCTGCCCGCTCTGCGCGCCGGTGAAGTTGCCGAGCACCGTCCCCGGATCCCCGCCGAGGAGCAATGTGATCACCAACAGGATCAGACCGCCCGCGCCGCCGCCGAGGGCGAGTTTGCCGCCCATGCCGGGTCCGCCGCCCGACGACGCCCGGCCGGGATCGATCTGCATACCTTCGTTGAAGGTCATCGCGGTACTCGCCTTCGCTCGGTTGTCCAGCTGTCTCACAGCGCGATTCACCGTCGGCGGGAGCGGCGACGGCGGACAGGTGTCACAAGCTTGACACGGTGAGGAAGATATCGGTTTTCATCCGGGCACCGTGTCTCACTACGATGGCAGTGCACACGGTCATCTGCGCCGGTGCGACAAGTCCGTGAAAGTCTGTCGAAAGGAATACCGTGCTGCGCACCCACTTGGCTGGTTCGCTGCGAGGCGAGCACGCCGGTCAGACCGTCACCCTCACCGGCTGGGTGGCGAGGCGTCGTGACCACGGTGGTGTGACCTTCATCGATCTGCGCGACGCCTCGGGCGTCTCGCAGGTGGTTTTCCGCGAGGGCGAGGCGGCCGAGCAGGCCCACAAGCTGCGCGCGGAATACTGTGTGCAGGTCACCGGTGTGGTGGAACGGCGTCCCGACGGCAACGAGAACCCCGAGCTGCCGACCGGGCAGATCGAGGTCGACGCCAAGGAACTGGTCGTGCTCAACGAGAGCGCGCCGCTGCCGTTCCAGCTCGACGAGACCCCCGGCGACGAGGCCCGCCTCAAGTACCGCTACCTGGACCTGCGCCGCGAAGGCCCCGGCCACGCCATCCGCCTGCGCTCCAAGGTCAACGCCGCGGCTCGCGATGTGCTGGCCAACCACGACTTCGTCGAGGTCGAGACCCCCACGCTCACCCGCTCGACTCCCGAGGGTGCCCGCGACTTCCTGGTTCCCGCGCGCTTGCAGCCGGGTAGCTTCTACGCCCTGCCGCAGAGCCCGCAGCTGTTCAAGCAGCTGCTGATGGTCGGCGGCATCGAGCGGTACTACCAGATCGCGCGCTGCTACCGCGACGAGGACTTCCGCGCCGACCGTCAGCCCGAGTTCACCCAGCTCGACATCGAGATGAGCTTCGTGCGCCAGGAAGACGTGATCCTGCTGGCCGAGGACATCCTGACCGCCCTGTGGAAGCTGGTCGGCCACGAGATCGTCACCCCGATCCCGCACATGACCTACGCGGAGGCGATGCGGCGCTACGGCTCCGACAAGCCCGACCTGCGCTTCGGGATCGAGATCACCGAATGCGCCGAGTACTTCAAGGACACCCCTTTCCGGGTGTTCCAGGCGGAGTACGTCGGCGCGGTCGTGATGCCGGGTGGTGCGAGCCAGCCTCGGCGCCAGCTCGACGCGTGGCAGGACTGGGCGAAGCAGCGCGGCGCCAAGGGCCTCGCGTACATCCTGATCAACGAAGACGGCACCCTCGGCGGCCCGGTCGCCAAGAACCTGACCGATGCCGAACGTGAAGGCCTGGCCAAGCATGTCGGCGCCGAACCCGGCGACTGCGTGTTCTTCGCGGCAGGCCCCACCAAGGCACAGCGTGCCCTGCTCGGTGCCGCGCGCGGCGAGATCGCCCGCAAGTGCGACCTCATCGACCCGAACGCCTGGGCCTTCGTCTGGATCGTCGACGCCCCGATGTTCGAGCCCACCGCCGATGCCACCGCCAGCGGCGACGTGGCCCTCGGCTACTCGGCCTGGACCGCGGTGCACCACGCGTTCACCTCGCCGAAGCCGGAGTCGATCGATACCTTCGACACCGACCCCGGTGCGGCGCTGGCCTACGCCTACGACATCGTCTGCAACGGCAACGAGATCGGCGGCGGTTCCATCCGTATCCACCGCCGCGACGTGCAGGAACGCGTGTTCAAGGTGATGGGCATCGACCACGACGAGGCCCAGGAGAAGTTCGGCTTCCTGCTCGATGCCTTCTCCTTCGGCGCCCCGCCCATGGGCGGCATCGCCTTCGGCTGGGACCGCATCACCGCGCTGCTGGCGGGCGAGGACTCGATCCGCGAGGTGATCGCGTTCCCGAAGACCGGTGGCGGCGTCGACCCGCTCACCGACGCACCCGCGCAGATCACCGCGCAGCAGCGCAAGGAAGCGGGCATCGACGCCAAGCCCGAGGCCAAGGGCAAGGGCGACGCCGCCGACGCGCCGAAAGTTGTTGCGGCCGAGAAATAGCGGTCATCGGAGGTAGCCCGGTACCTTCTGGTCAGTTCCCGATCGCGACGGCGGGACCGACCAGGAGGACACCGGGTGCTACATCTGCGAGTGATCAGCCCGCCCGAGCAGACCGACGCCGTGGTGCGGGTGCTCGAGGAGGACGCCGGTGTCACTCATCTGACGGTGGCGCGCGGGATCGCCCTCGACCCGCCGGGCGATCTGGTCCAGGCCGATGTGGCGCGCGAGGCGGGCAACAAGGTCCTCGCCGATGTGAAGGCGCTCGGCATCGTTCACACCGGCGGGATCACGCTGGAACCGATCACGGCGGTGCTGTCCGACGCCGCCGATCGCGCGGTCCACGCGGCGCCGGGCGACCCGAGCGACGCGGTCGTCTGGGAGCAGTTGCTCAAGGAGACGCACGAGGAATCCTCGCTCAACGCCACCTTTGTGGCGTTTCTGACGATCGCCTGTCTGCTGGCCTCGATCGGTGTGGCGACCAACTCGCCGGTCACCATCGTCGGCGCGATGGTGGTGGGTCCGGAGTTCGGGCCGCTGGCAGCGCTGTCGGTCGCACTGGTTCGCCGTAACTGGCGGCTGGCCCGGCGTTCGGTACTCGCGCTTGCCGTGGCCTTCCCGGTGGCGATGGTGATCACGCTCGGCGCGACCCTGGTGTGGCAGCAGCTGGGCTGGATCACCACCAAGGGTGTCATCGACGCGCACAATGTCGACTTCATCTACGAGGTGGGGCCGTTCTCGCTGGTCGTGGCGCTACTCGCCGGTGCGGCAGGGATGCTGTCGCTGGTCACCGCGAAGTCGGCGGCCCTGATCGGGGTGTTCATCTCGGTCACCACCGTGCCTGCCGCGGGCTACGCGGTGGTGGCGGCGACGATCGGTCAGTGGCATCGCGCGTTCGAATCGGTCGGTCAGCTCGCGGTGAACCTGCTCGGCATCGTCGTGGCCGGGGTGATCGTGCTCGAGTTGCGACCCCGGGCGGGGGACACGGACGGTCCGCTCGGGCGATTCAAGCGGGCCATCGGCATGCGGTCCGCACTCGACCGCTGACCTCAGACGCGGGCGACCGGTCCCGCCGTCAGCATCCGGTAGGAGTAGGTGACCGCGATGACGCATACCGGCCCCGCGACGAACAGGCCGAGCCCGCACAGTATCGCGCCGACGAGGGTGACCAGCGTGATGGTGAGCGCCAGCAGCAGCGCCGCCCACAGGTTCGCCAGCACCAGTTGCGCGCTCGCCTTGATCGCTTCCACCGGACCGTAGTCCTGGTCGATCACGAAGTGCATCGAGAACATGCACAGGAACCCGGCGACGATGCCGGGCAGCAGGCACAGCGTCGAGGCGAGCAGCGTGACGGTGAAGGCGAGCAGCGAGGTGAGCAGGACATTGCCCGCGTTCACGAACCGGAAATACGACCCGAAAGCCGGTGGGTATCCGTCGGTTTCGTAGAGCGCGCCGCGCACCATCGCCGCCTGCAGCAGCCACAGTGCGACGATCACCATCAAGAACAGCAACAGCACGCTGAACGGCGACGTCGGCTCGACGATCTGGACCACGGCGACGAAGCCGAGATAGATCAGCACGCCCACCGCGGTGACGCCGAGCCACGGACCAGGATTGGCCCGGAATCGTTCCCAGCCGTAGCTCAGCGAACGGCCGATATCGAGGGCTTGTGCTCCCGAATGGTAGTAACCGGGCGTCTGCCCGGCACCGCCCTGCGACACGCCGGATGCGGGGTATACCGGATTCTCCGGTTTCGCCTGGGGGACGGCGTAACCGGAGCCCGTGCCCGCGGGCCCGTACTGCGGTGTGGGCCCCCCGCGTCCGGCAATCGGTGGCGGCGGCTCGACCGGCTCCTGCCCGTACTGGGCGGCGCCGGGTCCCTCGAATTGCGGATAGCCTGCGCCACCGGCCATTCCGTGCCTGCTCGGTCCCGGACCGGGAGCCGGTGGCTGCCCGGTGCCCTCATGTCTGCCCGTGGGGCCGGCGAACTGTCCGCCACCGCCCGGAACAGGCGACCCGCCCGGCGAATCGCTCGATGCGGCGTACGGAGTGTCGGTCACTGTGATAGACCTTTCGACTCAACCGGTTTGCGGTGTGGCGCACAGCAGTTCACGATGAGAAAACCCGACGACCGGCTGATGTGTCAAGCGAACAGGCACACACGCGCAACCTCGGCGCCAACACGCCGAGCGACGCGGAAAGGTTGTCCAACCGCTCGCTAGAAGTGACCGGGTACGAGTAGCTTGAGAGGCGATGACCGCACTATTGGCCGAACGCGCCGCCGACGTCGTGTCCGCAGCACAACAGTTGCTCACAAAGCGAATGGGTGCTCCGGTAAAGCTGAGTGATCCGATGGAGCTCAGCGGCAGTGGTAGGACGACAGTCCTACGCGTGCGTGTTGCGGAAAACGCATTTTCGTTGCCGCGCACCCTGATCGTGAAGCAGGTGCGCGGTTCCAGTCCTGACCGCCGCATCGGTGGTCTGGCGCCCGGCGTCGCCAGCATCGACGCCGCGTTCCTGCGCGAGGCGGTGTCCTACCAGTTCACCACCGCGCTGAGTCGCGAACAGCGCCCCGGAGCCTTCCTGATCGCCCACAGCGTTCCCGACCGGCTCCTCGTGCTGTCGGACCTCGGCGAGAACGCCTTACTCACCTCGGTGCTGCAGGCGCGTGTCGAGCCGGGCACCCGCAACTCGCTGATGGCGTTCGCTCAGGCGCTCGGCCGGATGCACGCCGCGACCGTCGGCCGCGAACCCGACTTCGTCGCCCTGATGCGCCGGGTCGACTCGGCGCATCGCGTCGACGGGATCGCCCAGCAGGCGCAGGCTGCCATCGCCGAGGTTCCAGGTCTGCTCGAAGCCGAGTTCGGCGTCGAGGTGCCCGGGGAGATCGCCGAGCGCATCGTGCACGGCAACCGTCTGTTCACCGGCGGCCGCTACCGCGCGTTCAGCCCGTCGGACCTGTGCCCCGACAACGTGATCATGAACGAGGAAGGCGCGCGGTTCCTCGACTACGAGTGGGGCGGTTTCCGCGACGCCACCCTCGACATCGCCTACGCGCTGGTCTCCTTCCCCGGCTGCCTGTGCGATTTCGAACTCTCGCGCAGCCGTGCCAAGGAGATGGTCGAGGCCTGGCGTTCGGCCGTGGTCGGTGTATGGCCGTCGCTGGCCGACGACACCGTGCTGGCCGAACGAATCCTCGAAGCCCGGCTGATCTGGGTCTGGCTGTCGACGTACTGGTTCCTGCCCGCCGACCACGCCCGCATCGCCACCGCGCGTGAGCACGGGCTGTCGGTGCCGCGCTCGGAGGCGCTGATCAACCGGTGGTCGGCGCTGGCCGAGGACGCGAGGATGACCGGCGACGACGCGGTCGGCGACTTCGCCGAACAGGTCTCGGCGATGCTCGAAGAGCGCTGGTCGGAGTAGCGCCGCCGAGCGGGCTCCCCATTTCCCGGCGCGACACGGGTACCGTCGGCAGGGATCTGAGGAGTTGGGAGCAGCCGTGCCGATACCGGTCACCGTCACAGTCGTCCGCAAGCAGTGGTTGACCCCGCACCTGGTGCGGGTGGTCGGCACGGTCTCGGACGGATTCAGCCCGAACGGGTTCACCGATGCCTATGTGAAGTTGATCTTTCCGGTGCCCGGCGTCGACTACCCCGAGCCGTTCGATCTCGACACTGTGCGCGCGACGCTCGGCCCGGAGAGCCAGCCTGTGCTGCGCACCTACACCGTGCGGTCCTTCGATCCGCAGCGACGCGAGATCAGCATCGACTTCGTGGTGCACGGCGACGAGGGCATCGCCGGGCCATGGGCGCGCTCGGTGGAGCCGGGCGCGCGGTTCTGGTTGAACGGACCCGGCGGTGCGTTCGCGCCCGACCCGGCGGCCGACTGGTACCTGTTCGCCGGCGACGAGTCGGCGCTGCCGGCCATCGCGGCCGCGCTCGAGGCGCTACCCGCCGGTGTGCCCGCCCTGGTGTTCGTCGAAGTGGGCGGCACCGAAGACGAGATCGCCCTCGACTCGCCCGCCGACCTGCGCCTGCAGTGGGTGCATCGCGGGGTGTCCTCGGACCGGATCACCGACGACCTCGCCGGGGCCCACTCACCACTGGTGGCCGCGGTGCGCGCGGCCGAGTGGCTGCCCGGACAGGTCCACGCGTTCGTGCACGGGGAGGCCGAGGCCGTGATGCGTCAGCTGCGTCCCTACCTGCGCAAGGAACGTGCCGTCGCGCCGAAATGGGTCTCGGTCTCGGGGTACTGGCGGCGCGGCCGCACCGAGGAGGGCTTCCGCGAGTGGAAGCGGGAGCTGGCCGCCGAAGGCGCCTGATCCGAGTTGCCCGGTGCCGGTCAGCTCGTCAGCGCGACGAGTTTGTCACGCAGATGGGCACGTTCGACCGCGTTGTCGGTGAGCAGCAACGCCGACTCGTAGGCGGCGATCGCCTCCTCGGTACGTCCGAGATCGGCGAGGAAAGCGGCGCGGGCGGCGTCGAGATAGCCGTAGGTCGCCAGCGCCGGTTCCGCGCCGAGCGGATGCAGTAAGGCCAGCGCCTGCGCCGGATCGCCGGCGAGACCGACCGCGATGGCGTGATTGAGCAGCGCGACCGGCGACGCGGAATCGCGCAGCAACAGTCGATACAGTCCGATGATCTCTCGCCAGTCGGTGTCGGCCCACGTGGGTGCCTCGTCGTGGACCGCGGCGATCGCGGCCTGCAAGGTATACCGGTCGGTATGTGGCAGAGCGTGTTTCACCAGCGCGATGCCCTCGGCGATGGCCGCGTGATCCCAGCGCTCGCGGTCCTGGTGTTCGAGCGTGCACAGATTGCCGTCGTCGTCGACGCGCGCTGCCCGGCGGGCGTCGGTGAGCAGGATCAGCGCCAGCAGCCCGGTCACGGACGGGTCGTCGGGGACCAGCGCGTGCATCATCCTGGCCAACTGCAGCGACCGGTCGACGAGATCGGCACGGACCAGCACCTCACCCGCCGGCGCGGTATGGCCGGTGGTGAACAGCAGATGGATCACCGCGCAGATGGAATCGAGCCGCTGCGGCAGTTCCCGCACCGAGGGCACCCGATACGGAATGGCCGCGACCGCGATCTTCTTCTTGGCTCGGGTGATGCGCGCGGCCATCGTCGACTCGCTCACCAGGAACGCGCGAGCCACCTCGGCGGTGGTGACACCGCAGACCAGCCGCAGAGTCAGCGCGACCTGTGCCTGCGGTGCGAGCGCGGGGTGACAGCAGGTGCTGATCAGCCGCAATCGGTCGTCGGGGATCGCCGGGTCGTCCAGGTCGGCCAGCGCCAGATCGGCGGTGTCGGCGACCGGCTCGTCGACGACGAGCTGGGGCAGCGCCCGCCGGAAGGTGCTGTCGCGACGGAGCAGGTCGAGGCCCCGGCGTCGCGCGACCGTCGTCAGCCAGGCGCCGGGCTTGGCCGGGACACCGTCGCTCGCCCAGACGGTGAGGGCCGTCGCGTAGGCATCCTGGACGCATTCCTCGGCGAGGTCGAAATCGCGGACCAGCCGCACCGTCGCGGCGAGCACGAAGGCCCATTCACGACGGTGCGCCTGCTCGACGGCCGCGGCCGCCACCGTGGTCACGACTGCGGGTAGACCTGGATCGGGCGAACCTCGACGCCACCGGTGGGGGCAGGCACCCGCGCGGCGATCGCGATCGCGGCATCCAGGTCGGGCGCCTCCAACAAGTAGTAGCCGCCGAGCGCTTCCTTCGCCTCGGCGAACGGCCCGTCGGTGATGACGACCTCGCCGTTGGCGTCGTGGCGGATCGTGGTGGCGGTCGCGGTGGGCTGCAACGCCTGCCCACCGAGATTGGCGTCACCGGCGATCTGCTGGAAGGTGCGATGCGCGGCGAGCATGTCGTCGAACTCGGTGGGGGAGTACGCGGCGTAGGTGGCTTCGTCGCCGTAGATCAGGACCAGGTACTGGCTCATGATGTGCTCCTTCGGGTGTGGGGCTGCCCGCTCGTCGGGTGCCGTACTCACTCGACGAGCGACCACGAGCGCAATCGACAACCCTGTCCGAAGAATTCTGCGCCGATTTCCGCCGCGTCGCGGCGAACCCCGGTCAGGGCATCGGCGTCGGCCGCGGTTCGAGCCGACCGCCCGCCGGAACGGCGAACGACGCGCCGTGGCGCACGCCCGTCGCGGGATCGGTGACATCGGCGAGGTAGAACCAGTCCATCTGCGTCTGCGTCGCGGTCACCTCGAGCACGCCGAAACCGTGCGAGTCGAGCTCGACGTAACGCAGGTGGTGGTTGGCTGCCTTGATGGCCTCTTCCGCCGGTACCGACGCGGTGCGAGCGGGCATCTTCAGCAGGTCGCCGACACTCGAGGAGGTGACCGACGGGATCACGAACTCCGCGCCGACAGTCGGTCCGCCCGGGTAGTTCGCGGCGTTCACCGGCAGGTCGGCGGCCCAGGAGGTGTGGATGTCGCCGGTGAGGAACACGACGTCGCCCACTTCGTTGTCGGCGATCGCCCGGAACAGCGTGGTGCGGTCGGCGGTGTAGCCGTCCCACTGGTCGCCGTTGACGGTGATCCCGCCCTGCGGAATACCGAGTGCCTCGGTGATCGCCTGGGTCGTGGCCGCTTCCAGTGGCGGGAACACCAGCGGCGCGACCATCACCGAATTGCCGACCAGCTTCCAGCGGGTGGGGGAGGAGGTGAGTCCCGCGGTGAGCCACGCCATCTGGGCGCGGCCGGTGATGGTGCGCGACGGGTCGTCGGCGTGGCGCCAGCCCCCGCCCGGCCCCGCCTCCTCGTCACGGTAGGTGCGCAGATCCAGCATCGACAGTTCCGCCAGCGTGCCGAATCGCAGGCGTCGGTAGATCTGCACCTGGCCGTCGGCGCGCGTGGCGCGCACCGGCATCCACTCCAGGTAGGCGCGGGTGGACGCGGCCTTACGGTCGGCCCAGGGGCCTTCGGTGGCGGGGTCGTGGTTCTCCGCGCCCTCGCGCCAGGAGTTGTCGGCCGACTCGTGGTCGTCCCAGGTGCAGATGAACGGCACGCCCGCGTGCAGGGCCATCAGGTCGGGATCGGTCTTGTACTGGCCGTGGCGGGTGCGGTAGTCGGTGAGGGTGACGATCTCGTTCGCCGGGTCGTGTGCGCGGACCGCGCCGTTGCGGCCGGTGTACTTGCCGCGGCCGTACTCGTAGATGTAGTCGCCGAGGTGCACGATCGCGTCGAGATCGGTGCGCGCGGCCAGGTGCCGGTAGGAGCCGAACCAGCCTGCTTCCCAGTTGGCGCAGGAGACCAGGCCGAGGCGGAGGCGGTCGACCTCGCTGTCCGGTGCCGGCGCTGTTCTGGTGCGGCCGACGGGTGAGGTCTCGCCGAGCGCGGTGAAACGGTAGAAGTAGTCCTCACCGGGGGTGAGGCCGGTCGCGTCGACCTTGACGGTGTGGTCGGTGTCGGCGGAGGCGGTGACGGTGCCGGACGCGGCGAGCGTGCCGAAGCCGGCGTCGGTGGCGATCTCCCAGCGCACCGCTGCCGCGTCGCCGAGGCCGGAACCTGGAGCGGCGTCCTCGGCGACCGTGACCCTGGTCCACAGGATGACCGCGTCCGGTAGCGGATCGCCGGACGCGACGCCGTGCCGGAAGACAGCACCCGCGGCGTGCGCGGGCGCTGCGGTGCCCAGCACCGCGACCGCCGCGACCGCCGTGGAACCGGCGAACAGGGTGCGGCGGGCGAACCCGACCGGCTGGGAGGTTACGGCGCTGTTGTTTTCGACCACGATCAGCGATCACAGCCCACGAATCGCTCGGGCGCAAGTCGACCCGGGGATTGTTGGTCAACTGTCCATCTGCGTGGCAGGTCCTGGTCGATCTCCGCGGTCGGTTGGTGAGCTTCGCAGGACATGTCCGAGGGCCTCGGTACCCTGCACAACGTGAGCGACAGCCTTTTCGACGTGCCCGGCGAACACGCGTCCGCCGAACCCGGCGCCGACGCGGTGTTCCGTCGCGACTCCGGCGCGCCGCTCGCCGTCCGCCTGCGCCCGGCGAACTTGGACGAGGTGATCGGCCAGACGCATCTGCTCGGTCCCGGGTCTCCGCTGCGTCGGCTCGTCGAAGGGTCGGGGGCGGCATCGGTGCTGCTCTACGGCCCGCCCGGCACCGGAAAGACCACGCTGGCCTCGTTGCTCTCGCAAGCCACCGGCCGTCGGTTCGAAGCGCTGTCGGCGCTCTCGGCCGGCGTGAAGGAGGTGCGGGCGGTGATCGACCTCGCCCGGCGCAGGCTCGCCGCGGGCGAGCAGACCGTGCTGTTCATCGACGAGATCCACCGCTTCTCCAAGACCCAGCAGGACGCGCTGCTGGCCGCCGTCGAGAACCGGGTCGTGTTGCTGGTCGGTGCGACCACCGAGAACCCCTCGTTCTCCGTCGTCTCCCCGTTGCTGTCGCGCTCGCTCGTCCTGCAACTGCAACCGCTCACTCCCGACGACATCCGCGCGGTCCTCGCCCGCGCGATCAGCGACCCGCGCGGTCTCGCCGACGCCTACACCGTCAGCGACGACGCGATCGAGCACATCGTGCGGATCGCGGGCGGCGACGCTCGCCGCGCGCTCACCGCGTTGGAGGCGTCGGCCGAGTCGGCGACCGAGGGCGCCGTCGACCTGGAAACGGTGGAGGCGACCGTCGACAAGGCTGCCGTCCGCTACGACCGCGCGGGCGACCAGCACTACGACGTGATCAGCGCGTTCATCAAGTCCATTCGCGGCTCCGATGTCGACGCCGCCGTGCACTATCTGGCGCGCATGCTCGCCGCGGGCGAGGACCCCCGCTTCATCGCGCGCCGCTTGATGATCCACGCCAGCGAGGACATCGGCATGGCCGACCCGATGGCCCTGCAGACCGCGACAGCGGCCGCCCAGGTCGTCCAGCAGGTCGGCCTGCCCGAATGCAAACTCGCCTTGGCGCAGGCCACCATCCATCTCGCGACCGCCCCGAAATCCGGTGCGGTGACCACCGCGATCGGCACGGCGATGGCCGATGTCTCACGCGGCAAGGCCGGTGCCGTCCCGCCGTACCTGCGCGACGGTCACTACGCGGGCGCAGCCCTGCTGGGCAACGCCCAGGGCTACAAGTTCCCGCACAAGTACCGCGAAGGCGTCGTGGCCCAGCAGTACCCACCCGACGAACTGGTCGGCACCGACTACTACCTGCCCACCGACCACGGCAACGAACGCACGATCGCCCCGCGTCTGGAAAAGCTGCGCCGCATCATCCGCGGCAAGTGAGGCGGGGTGCGGTCAGTCGAGCGTGAACGGACCGGCGCCACCGACCGACCACACCTTGCGCAGTTGCCCGCCGACCGCTTCGAAGACGTCGATCCCGCCGTGCGCGGGAATCTCGTCGTGGGTTGAATGCCAACGGACAGCGAATGTGCCGGTGCCGGTGGCATCGAGACCGCCGACCGCGTCGGAATCGACGACGAACCCGACGTCGGGTCGCTGCGCCCGGTATTCGGCGACGAACGAGGCGAACGCCGCGGGCCCGCGCAGCGCGTCGGCGATGTCGCGGGTCGGCGAGGCGAAACGGATGCTGAAGTCGTCGGTGAGCAACGCCGTCGCGAGTTCGGTGCTGCCGTTCCACAGCTCGGTCCAGGTCGCGGCGAGCTGATCGGCGGTGACGGTCGTGGTTGTCATGGACTACTCCTTCGAGTCGGGCCGCGGCGGGTGCGGCGGCCTGCGTCATCCAGAATTCAGTCGTTGCGCGACAGCGGTGTGTCGGTGATCGCCGTCACATCGATGAGCGTGCCGAACCCCGTCGGGATCGCCGACAGGTCCACCTCGCGTTCGGGACTCGCCTCGTCCAGGACATCGGCGGCCAGCACCCGATCGAGTCGAAATCCCCGCAGCCCCGCCCGCATCCGGCACCAGGCGTACAGAAACCACTCCTCGCCCGCCAGGAACGCCAGCGGTTCCACTTCCCGCGAGGTGGTCACGCCCTCGCTGTCGGCGTAGTCCAAGCGCAGCACTCGCCGCCGGATCACCGCGTCGAGAATCGCGGGCGAGACCGCTCTCGCCGGATCCACCGGCAGGAATCGGATCCGCTCCACCAGCGCGGTAGCGCGCACTCGGTCCTGTTCGGGCAGGACCGCCACGATCTTGTGTACCGCCGAAGCCGCCGCCGCGGCGAACGGCGTACCGGCCAACCGTGGCAACGCCACCGCGAGGGCGGTGGCCTCGGCCGTCGTCAGACTCACCGGAGCGAGCGTTCGATGCCGATCGAGCGCGTACCCGCCCGAGCGCCCCGGCACGGTCATGATCGGCACCCCGGCCTGGGCCAATGCGGCCAGATCGCGTTCGATCGTGCGGGTCGACACCTCGAAGCGGGCCGCGAGCTGCCGGGCGGTCCGCGGTCGCGGGCTGTAGGCCCGCAGTTCCTCGGCGAGTGCGTAGAGCCGCTCGGTTTTCGTCACGACGCGATTGTCGTCGATCCACTGTGCCACCGGCGTGGCGCGGACCACCCCGGTCGATGAAAAAGCACCCGCACCGGCCCGGTAGGCTGGGTATTTGTGCAGACCCACGAGATTCGACGACGGTTCCTGGACCATTTCGTCCGTGCCGGACACACCGAGGTCCCCAGTGCTTCGCTGATCCTGGCCGACCCCAACCTGTTGTTCGTCAACGCAGGCATGGTCCAGTTCGTTCCGTATTTCCTCGGTCAGCAGACCCCGCCGTACGCCACCGCGACCAGCGTGCAGAAGTGCGTGCGCACCCTCGACATCGAGAACGTCGGCATCACCACCCGCCACAACACGTTCTTCCAGATGGCGGGCAACTTCAGCTTCGGCGACTACTTCAAGCGTGAGGCCATCACGCTGGCCTGGACGCTGCTCACCGACAGCGTGGAGGACGGCGGCTACGGCTTCGATCCCGAGCGCCTGTGGGTCACCGTCTACCTCGACGACGACGAGGCCGAGCGGATGTGGCTCGAGATGGGCGTGCCCGCCGACCGCATCCAGCGCCGCGGCATGGCCGACAACTACTGGTCGATGGGCATCCCCGGCCCGTGTGGCCCGTGTTCGGAGATCTACTACGACCGCGGCCCCGAGTACGGCGTCGAGGGCGGCCCGGAGGCCGACGAGGACCGCTACATCGAGATCTGGAATCTCGTGTTCATGCAGAACGAGCGCGGCGCGGGCATCTCCAAGGACAACTTCGAGATCCTCGGCCCGCTGCCCAAGCAGAACATCGACACCGGCATGGGCGTCGAGCGGGTCGCGTTCCTGCTGCAGGGCGTGGACAACGTCTACGAGACCGACCTGATGCGCCCGATCATCGACAAGGCCGAGGAACTCACCGGCCGCTCCTACGGCGTCGAGCACACCGACGACGTGCGCTTCCGCGTGATCGCCGACCACGCCCGCACCGCCGCGATGCTCATCGCCGACGGCGTGAACCCCGGC
This sequence comes from Nocardia sp. NPDC060220, assembly GCF_042727815.1. Classification (NCBI taxonomy): domain Bacteria; kingdom Bacillati; phylum Actinomycetota; class Actinomycetes; order Mycobacteriales; family Nocardiaceae; genus Nocardia; species Nocardia sp. NPDC060220. Next base: position 1,720 of record NZ_JBHWZY010000056.1, on the reverse strand, counting down.
AACGACGGCCGCGGGTATGTGCTGCGCCGCCTGCTGCGCCGCATCGTGCGTTCGGCGCGCCTGCTCGGCGCCGAGAAGCCGGTGATGGCCGAGCTGATCAAGGTCGTCACCGACCTGATGGCGCCGTCCTACCCCGAGCTGGCCACCGACTTCTCGCGCATCGAGACCGTGTCGGTCGGTGAGGAGATGGCGTTCCTCAAGACCCTCAACACCGGCGAGACCCTGTTCGACAACGCCGCCACCGCGGTGAAGTCCAAGGGCGGCAAGCAGATCACCGGCTCCGACGCGTTCGCCCTGCACGACACCTACGGCTTCCCGATCGACCTCACCCTCGAAATGGCCGCCGAGGCGGGCCTTTCCGTCGACGAGGACGGTTTCCGCTCGCTCATGGCCGAGCAGCGCAAGCGGGCCAAGGACGACGCCCAGGCGCGCAAGCACGCCCACGCCGACCTCACCGTCTACAAGGAACTGGTCGACCGTGGCGCCACCGAGTTCACCGGTTTCGACGAGCTGACCTCCGAGGCCACTGTGCTGGCCCTGATCGCCGACGGCGTGCGCGTCCCGGTGGCCACGGCAGGCCGCGACATCGAGGTCATCCTCGATCGCAGCCCGATGTACGCCGAGTCCGGCGGTCAGATCGCCGACCGCGGCACCATCACGGCCTCGGGTGTGAAGCTGCAGGTCAACGACGTGCAGAAGATCGCCAAGAAGGTCTGGGTACACAAGGCCACCGTCGAGTCGGGCCAGCTCACCGAGGGCGATGTCGTGCTCGCGCAAGCGGATCCGGCCTGGCGTCGCGGCGCCACCCAGGGCCACTCCGGCACGCACATGGTGCACGCCGCGCTGCGCCAGATCCTCGGCCCCAACGCCGTGCAGGCGGGTTCGCTGAACAAGCCGGGTTACCTGCGGTTCGACTTCAACTGGCAGGGTGCGCTGTCGGAGCAGCAGAAGGCCGATATCGAGGCCGTCTCCAATGACGCTGTCGGCGCGAACTTCCCGGTGAACACCTTCGTCACCGATCTGCCTAACGCCAAGAAGATGGGCGCGATGGCGCTGTTCGGCGAGAACTACGGCGACGAGGTGCGCGTCGTGGAGATCGGCGGCCCGTTCTCGATGGAGCTGTGCGGCGGCACCCACGTGGAGCACTCCTCGCAGATCGGCCCGATCACCCTGCTGGGTGAGGCCTCGGTCGGTTCCGGTGTGCGCCGCGTCGAGGCCTTCGTCGGCCTCGACTCCTACAAGTACCTGGCCAAGGAGCGGGCGCTGCTGGCCGGTGTCGCGTCGTCGCTGAAGGTGCCCTCCGACGAGGTGCCGGGGCGCGTGGAGCAGCTCGTGGAGCGGCTCAAGGTGGCCGAGAAGGAACTGGAGCGCACCAAGATCGCCGCGGTGCTGTCGTCGGCGGGCACCTTCGCCGAGCAGGCCGAGCGGGTCGGTGCGGTGCGTCTGGTGGCCGCCGCGGCGCCCGAGGGTGTGTCGGCCGGTGACCTGCGGACGCTGGCCACCGATATCCGTGGCCGTCTCGGCAGTGAGGCCGCCGTGGTCGTGCTGCTCGGCAACGTCGAGGGCAAGGCACCGTTCGTGGTGACCGTGAACAAGGCCGCCCAGGATCTCGGCTTCAAGTCCGGCGATCTGGTCGCGGCCTTCGGACCGAGTATCGCCGGGCGTGGTGGCGGCAAGCCGGAGATGGCGCAGGGCGCGGGCTCGGATCCGTCGGGCATCC
>NZ_JBHWZY010000055.1:0-15412 GCF_042727815.1 Nocardia sp. NPDC060220 | reverse complement strand
GCGAGCGGGTGGACATGGGTGATCCTTGGTGGTGGTGGTTCTTCGCCGATTTCGCGCTCTGGCTCGCTTCCCTCTTCGATGGCGACAGCGCTCGTCAGTGCACGGGCCGACCCGGCGACGCGCTTCCTGTACCTTGTGCCGACTCGGTATCGAATATCTGTTCAATTAATCGCCGTTCAGAGCAGGGCACGAGACCTCGTGCGCCGGTTCTACGAGGACGCCGGGCATATAGTCGTCAGTGGCGACGCTCGACGAGGTGCACCGAATTTCCACCCCGTATGTCCGCACCTCCCGCTCCGCATGACCTGTCTCGGATGGGTGCGACTAACGGGTGAGGACCGATGGAACGCGACAAAAACAAGCTCTTACACGGGCCTTTGTTCTCCCGGAACATTCCGCTCGACCGTCGGAACGCGGCTCGCCGGATCAGCGCGTACATCTATGGGAACGTCCTGATCCTCTCCGCGCTGATCCCGGTCGCGCCATCCCTCGAGGATGTCGGCATCGCGGTCGTTCTCGGGGCCGCCCTGTCGACGTTCATCGCCCATGTCTTCGCCGAGAGCGTCGGGCAATCGGTACGCCAGAGCGACGTGCCCTCCCCATCCCAACCATGGCTCGACCTGCGCGATTCGCTGCCGATCCTCAGTTCGGCGGTGCTGCCCTGCGCGATCCTCGTGGCGGCGGCGGTCGGGTGGCTCGAACCACGTACCGCCCAGGTGCTCGCCGAGGTCGCCATGCTGGTGCGGATCGGCGGAATCACGTTCGTCATCCGCAGGCTCGAGGGTGCGCGGCCGGATCGGTCGACTCTGCTCGGGGCGATTCTGCTCAGCTGCGCGGCCACCGCCGTCGTTGCGGCGAAGGTCATCCTCACGCACTGATCCGAAGCGGAGCGGTCGGGGAAGGCCCCGACTGCCTTCGGGAATATGGATCACCGGGGCTGGGGACGCGCTTTCCCTGCGCTGAATCTAGAACACGTTCTACACTCCGGTCATGGACCTGGTTGCTATCGAGGAGATCAAGCGTCTCAAGCACCGCTACTTCCGCACGCTCGACCTGAAACTGTGGGACGAGTTCGCGGACTGCCTCGCCGAGGACGTCTCCGCGCGCTATGGCACCCAGGCCATGGGCGAGCCACTGCATTACGACAATCGCGCCGACGTCGTGGCCTTCATGCGCAAGAACCTCGGACCCGGGATCGTCACGGTCCACATCGCCAACCACCCCGAGATCGAGACCGATGGTGACATCGCGAAGGGTTCGTGGGCATTCGAGGACACCGTCCTGGTGCCGGGCGCGAAGATCCAGATCCGCGGCGGCGGATACTATTGCGACACCTATCGTCGCGACCCGGACGGGGAGTGGCGGATCGCCTCGACGCGATACGAGCGCATCTACGAGGCATTGACCTCGCTGGAAGACCTCCCGAGCTTCACGCTGCTGGCCAACCGCTGGGATCCATCGCTGGAGCACTGACCGGTGATTGCCTGCGCGAGCATCCAGCGGGCGGCATCATCGCACGCCCACTGGACGCCATCCTTCTGTCACACCTCGACAGCGGCCTCATCTATAGGATCGGGCACGCGAAACGCGGAATCAGGGGGCGACAGGTATGGATCAGCAGGCATCGCAACAGTTTCCGTCCCGGACGGGCGGGAGTATCGAATCGCGCGGTGACACAGCACCTTCGCAGATGCCGGGGAGGGTCCGGGCGGCGCGGGTCATCATTTTCGTGATGTCGGCGATCGGACTGGCCGGCACCGTCGCGCTGATAGGAATGGGTCATCCCCATGCGGCGGGCGGGAACACGCAGGGATACCTGTTCTTCTGGGCGATGGCCGTCACCGCCTTGTTCTTCGCGCGGCGCCGGGGCTGGGTCCGGATCACCGCGACCGTCTTCGCCGTGATCGAAGGGCTCGTCGCTTTCGGTTCCATGGCCTTCAACGGCGAGACCGTGGACACCGATGCCGGTTTCGCCTTCGTCCGGATGTCACCCGGGCCTTTCGGGCTGGTCGCGGTGATCGCCATTGTCGCCCTGCTGTTCGGTGGATCGGCCGACCGATGGTTCAGTCGTCCCGCCGGGGCGGCACCGGGCAGCCTGCGACCGACGCGGGATCCGGGCGAGCCGCTGCTGCGCCGCCGCCCTTACGTGGTCGGTTTGCTGATCACGATCGTGGTCGTCATCGGCATCGTGACGGCGGTGATCATCGGCAACACCAGCAACACCACCGGGCCCGGCGCGCTGTCGGCCGGCGACTGCGTCGCGACCCAGGACGACCTGAGTATCGGTTTCTCCGATGCCGAGTTGGTGAAGGTTGGCTGTTCGGACGTGAGGGCCCAGGCGAAGGTCATCGCCCGAATAGCGGGCACCGACAAGACCACCGAGTGCCGCAAGTACGAGGAGTCCGTCAAGCTCGCGGGGTACATCGGCTCCGACGGCGGTGCGCCTTTCGTGCTCTGCCTGCGTTCGTTCAGCTGAATTCGGCGACCCCAGTGGCAGCCACGTCGGAGGAGACATCACAAGGTCCTGACGAGCCTGAGTCGGTCGAGCCCGATGGACGCGTAGATTCGACCTTGCTGTGATCGTGAGCGTTCCTCGACGAAGGGATCTCTGTCATGAGCAAGTCGCCCAGGCATCGCGGATGCCGCAGAGCATGTGCGGTGCTCGCGGTCGTGCTCGCCATCGCCACGGGCGGCTGCGGCACGGAGGACATGTCCGGCGGCTCCGCGTCTTCGGCGGTCGAGAGTGCCGAAGCGGCGAAGATCGCCGACATCGTTCGTGCCAAGATGACCGAACTCGATCTCAGCTCCGCGGTCTACGGCGCATGGCGGGGCAGTGAGCAGATCGCCTTGGGCGCGCTGGGCGGATCACCGCTCGGTGTGCCCGCGACCGCGGAGATGCGCTTGCGCGTCGGCCAGCCGATGGAACCCATGCTGTCCACGGTCCTGTGGCGACTCGACGGCCAGGGCGTGCTGAAACTCGACGAACCCATCGCCCGCTGGCTGCCCGATTTCCCGCGCGCGGACAAGATCACTGCGCGGATGCTCGCCGACAGCACCTCCGGGATCTCCGACTATGTGACCGAACCGGAGTTCCTGAAGATCTTCGGCGAGAACCCGATCCGCGAATGGACCGCGCCGCAACTGCTCGAACGCGCCAATGCCCGCCCGCCGCTGTTCGAGCCGGGCACCGGTTTCGCCTACGCCCACAGCGATCTGGTCGTGCTCGGCGAGGTCCTGCAAAAGGCAGCGGGCAAGCCTCTCGGCGAGCTGATCGCCGAGCACATCACCGTCCCACTGGGCATGCACGACAGCAAAGTAGTACTCACCCCGCAGGTCGACGAACCGATCCTGCACGGCTACACCAACGAACGAAACTTCTTCGAAGACTCCACCTTCTGGAACCCCACCGCCTTCCTGCACAGCGGCAACATGAACTCCACCGTCGGCGACGTCGGCCGCTGGGTCCGCGCCCTCGGCACCGGCGAACGACTCACCCCCGACCAGTTCCAGCAGATGATGGGCCCGTCGACCGCGGGCCTCGGCCCGTTCACCACCGAAAAGTACTTCGCCTTCGGTGTGGTCCACCTCGCCGACTGGCTGTATATGAACCCGTCCTACGGCGGGTACGACGGCGTCGCCTTCTACGACACGAAAACCGAGACCACCGTCGTCGTCTACGACACCCTCGGCCCCACCTCCGACTCCGATCAGAACAACGCCGTCGGCATCGGCACGGAGATCGCCACGCTCCTGGTCCCCGAACGCCCGCCGGCGGTCCCCTGAGCAGCGGGCACCGCCCTTCTGCCGGGTGCGGTCGGCACGCAACGCCGGCCCGCGATCACCGGTCGCGCAGGACTTCGAGGCGGCCGTTGACCGACGCCAGACGACATCCGGTTGTACCGGTGGTCAGCAGCATGTTGGCGACTTGGAGCAACAGGACTAGGGATGGCTTGCCGGAGGTGGACCGGCGAGGCCATTCGTGCCAGTAGTGCGGTGGGTCGAGGCCGGCGTCGGGGCCGGTGGGTAGCCGCAGTCGATCACCGGGTGCGAGGACGGTGATGTGGAGATCGGTGAGTGCCCCGATGGCATCGCCGGACAGGGGCGAGGTTCGGGTGAGCATCGCCCAACGGTGCAGTGGAACGCAGGGAGGCGCCGTGGCGAGGGTCGGTACCGCCAGCGCGTTGCGGTCGTAGGTGGCGGCGGCCAGTCCGGCGGGAACGAGCAGCGCGGTGACCGTGTCGTCGCACACCAGCTGCACGCCTGTTCCGTCGGCGGTGACCTCGGTCGGTAGTCCTCGATGCTGGTAGGCATCCAGCCAGTCCAGGGGGGTGTGCAGTTGGAGTGTTTCCGGCCAGGGCAGACCCCGGGATCCGTTCAGGACCGCCCACGCGGCGGCGCCGAGCTCGCACTCGTGGTGGCGGTGGTCGGACCAGTACCGGCGGGCGTCGGTGGGGGAGAGCGCCAATGGTGGTCCGGCACAGTCGAACTCCTCGTTCTCGAGTCCCATCGGTGTTCCTCCGGTGTCGGATGGCGGCCGATGACATCGGACGCTTGCACCGACGATCGTGCCACACCCTTCCATACTTTCAGGTATGGATAAGTGTGCTTCATAGTATGGTCGGTGGACGTGACGCCCAGCGGGGTCGTTCAGCGAATTTCACGTCAGGAGGCCGACATTGGCCGAGTTCGTCGAGGATCATCTCCAGCGGGCCGCGACCCGGGCCGCGAGCAGCGTGGACACCGTGCGAGCGCCGTCGAGATGTCCCACCGCCTTTCGCTACTGGGAGGCCCGTGGCACGCCGGCAGTGCGACGGATCGAACGCGCTTTCACGGCCGTGACCCGGCAACCGCTGTTCCCCAGCGACGAGCAGGCTGCGGCCATGTGCGAAGACCTGTTCGCCGGTGACCCGGTGGCCGAGCGATTCGTCGCCGAGGTGATGCACGGCGAGATCGGATCGAAAGCCGGGCGGGCGATGCTGGAGACAGCGCTGGCCGAGGGCATCGACGCCGTCGCGGACGCACCGGAATCCATGCGCGCGTTGTTCGCCGAGTTCGAAACAGTGCCCGACTGGGTGGTCCCCGAACTGGTGGAACAGGGTGCGGCGATCTGGCGGCGCTGGGGCACCATGCTGTTCAGCTTCGCCGGGGCCGAAACCCTCGAGATGTACACCGAAGCCGCGGTCGCGACCCCGTTGTCACTGGCAGGCGGCTACGCCGGAGACAGCGCGCTGCGCCGGTTCCTGGAGACCACCCGCTTCTGGATGGACGTCTCGGCGCCCGATGCGCTGCTCACCCCGGGATCGGCGGGCCGGGCCACCGCGCTGAAGGTCCGCGTCATGCACGTTTCGGTGCGGGCGAAGGTCGCCGACCATCCCGAATGGGACATGCGGCGGTGGGGCTTGCCGATCAGCCAGACCTACCAGATGCTGACCCTGCTGGCAGGCAGTGTGACCCCCGGACTGGGCCTGTGGGCGCTGGGCTACCAGACGACGCCCTCGGAAATCCGTGCGCTGCTGCACTTCCAGAAGTACATGGGCCACCTGCTCGGTGTGCGGTTGCGCTGGTACCCCGAGACCGTGCGCGACGCGCTGCGGGTGCTGGCCATGACGATGGTCTCGCGTTCCTACGACGCGGGTCAGCACGGTACGGAATTGATCGAGTCGTATCCGGCGGCGTTCGCGCCCCGCGACGGGCACCGTGGCCTGACCCGGTTGCGCGAAATGTACAACTACCGGATCAATTCCGTGTACTCCGCGATGTACATGGCGCCGGGAACCCGTCGGCGCTACACCATGCCACCCGCGTTGCCGTGGATCATCGTTCCGATCGCGCGATTCCCGCTGATCACCGTGATGGAGATCGTGCGCCGGGTCTGTCCGCCGTTCGCGCGGGCGCACGAGAAACTGATGCTCGCGCATCGCGAGAACTGGTATCGAGCCCAGATGCAGGGCCGCACCGCCGCATTCGACGCCAGCGGCGCACTGCGCCGATGAACCCACCGAAGGTAGCCATGAGCACTGCCCCCATCGTCGAAGTATGGAACGGGCCGGGACGTCGCGACGGCGTGCTGACCCCGGTCGAGTCTCGGCACAACGCATTACATCCGTCGTCGAGCACACTGGCCTTCGAACACTGGTACTTCGACGCGCACCTCGACACCGGGCACGTGGTGATCGGGTTCCTGATCAAACGCAGGCCCGAGGATCTGCCCCTGGCCAGGCCCTGGGTGGAGATGATGGTCTATTCGCCCGACGGCACCCTGCGTCAGGTATCGCAGCGCTACCCGCGTTCGGCCACCTCGTTCTCGGCCGAGGGGTGCGACGTGCGCATCGGTCACAACACCGCACGCACCGTGTCCGACGCCGATGGGCAGGTGAGCCATCATCTGCGGATGGCCGAGGGCGGCATCGAGTTCGATCTGCGATTCCACAACGAGGTACCCGGATGGATGCCGGGCAAAGGTGAAACCCGCTTCGGTACCAAGGATTCCTTCGGCTGGATGGTCGCCGCTCCCCGCGCGCGGGTGACCGGCGCGATCGAGCTCGACGGCGTGCGGCACGAGGTCACCGGGCGTGGCTATCACGACCACAACTGGGGTGTCGGCGACATGAAGAAGATCATCGAGCGCTGGCATTGGGGGCGGCTCTATGTCGAGGACTACTCGCTGCTGTTCGCCTCGGTGCTGACCCAGCAGCGCAGAGGCGGACACGAGATCAGTCCGCTGATGCTGGCCCACCACGACGAGATCGTGCTGTCCACCGGCGAGACCAGGCTCATCGAGGGCCCGGAACGCTTCGATGTGACCGCAGGACGCACCTATCCCGAATGGGTCGAACTGCATGTACCGGATCAGCTCGACCTTCGGTTGGACGTGGTGCGCGTCATCCACGCCCACGACCTGCTCGACGATCTTCCGGTGGTGCGATCGCGGGTGATCAAGCCACTGATGCACCGATTGGTCGGGCACCCCGGCTACTTTCGGTTCGAATCCACCTTCGACCTCAGCGTGCGCACCGCCGCGGGAACGCAGCGACGAACCGGCTCGACCCTGCACGAACTGGTCGCGCTGACCTGACCGGCACCGCGCGCCCCGGACGGTCAGCCCGGTGTCTCCCCGCTGGTGATGAATCGGAAGAACTCGCGGCGTTGCTCCTCGGTCGGTACGGGCAGGTTCTGGTTGCCGTGCACGAAGCCGATTCCGGCGAAGCACATCAGTCCCGCCCGCATCTGTGCCTGCTCGGTCGAGAACCCCATGTCGACGAGGGTGTCGGACAGTGTGTGAAATATCCGCTGATCCAGGGCTTTCACGGCCTCGGCCACCTTGGTGTTCGTTCGGGCCCAGTCCCGGACCGCGAGTTCGACCTGCCAGACTCGTTCTCCGGTGAGCAACTCGCCCATGCGGGCCAACCGCTGCTGCGGTGGCAGCTCGTCGAGGTCGTGGAAGCCGCGCGCCGCGTCGTTGTGGTCGGCGCACCAGAACTGCGCGGTGGTCTCCAGGAGTTGATCGATGCCGTCGAAATGCCAGTAGAAGCTGCCCTTGGTCACGCCGAGTTCGTCGCACAGGGTGGAAATGGTGATGGCGGCGACGCCCTTTCGCAGCAGCAGGCCGAGTGCGGCGGCCGTCCAGTCCTCGACCCCGAGCCTGCGTGCCCCGCGACCGGCCGCCGCCGCCTTGCGCTTGGACACCGGCTCGGCCGGTCGCGAAGCCCTGGTCCCTCCGGTCATGGCCGCCTTCCGTGTGCGCGTCGAGGTCAGCTTATCGCGCGGCGTCCGGCGTGTCGGCCGACCACTGGATACACACTGACTGGTCGGTAACGGCGTACGCGGCGAGAGGCAGCGCCCCCAGGGCGAATTCTGCGGCGATTCGCACTCTGCGCGGGCACGTACTCTGTTGAGTGCCTGCACATTTGGTGACCGTAGACCGTAGGATGGAGCCTGATGGACCACACGGACCCTTTCCCCCGCCCTATTCCCGTCACGGTACCGAAGCTGCTAGTGGGCTTAGGGTCAGCGTTGGTCGTCGCCGCGGCAATCGCATCCTTCACCTTCACCTCCACCCTCGCGCGGGTAGCCGGAGTTCCCGAGCACCTGACCTGGCTGTGGCCGGTGGTGGTCGGTCTCACCGTGGCGCTGGTCGCCTGCACGTTCATCACGCTGGTGGGTATCCGCGATGAGAAGGCCACGTCGCTGGTGCGGGTCTACGAGTTGCTGCTTGTCGGCGCCGTGCTGTCGAGCATCTGCGGAAACCTGCTCTCCATCTCCCGCGATCCGATCGAGATGGGAACCCTCGGCACCGCGATCGTGGTGTCCGTTCCCCCGATCTGCCTGATGATCTGCGTGGGTAACTATCTGTTGCTCACGGCAGTCATTCCCGTTCGTATCGTGGCAGCGATCCGTGAGGACGACTGGCGGCTGAGAGTCCTCGGCATACCCGGTGCGCCGTCGTCGTCCAAAGGTTCGCCTCCCGCCCAGCACGACAGCGACTCCTGGTGGGAGCAGCACCGCAGCGAGGCAAGGACCCCGCCGACGACGCCGAGAACCCGGACGTAAGAACCCACGCCCCAGTACATCGGGGCGTGCGCGCCATGATCTGCCTCCACCGATACCCGGGCTATTCGCCGAGCTGTTCGCGGACGAACGCCGCAGCTTGGTCGCGGGTGTCATTGAGGAAGTACATGAAGTGGCCGTAGCTCAGCGCATTTCCGAACCCGGCGGCCGGGTCGCCACCCTGGCAGACGCGGTCGCCGGTATTGCAGTAGTCGCGTAGGCGGTCGGCGAATTCCGTGAGCGCGCCCAGGCGCAGGGACCCGGTGCCGGACAGCGCGGGATCGAAGCTGCCGCGGTTGTAGGGTTCGGCGCCGTTGAACAGCGGGCTGCCGAACAGGGCGATGGCACGGACTCGCGTGGCCGCCTGTTCGGTCAACGTGGTTCGCGCGGAAAGGGCGTTGCCGATCACGCGTGCGCCTTGCGAGTAGCCGAGTAGAACGAGCTGCTGGTCAGGGCACGCGGCGGCGGTCGCGTTCAGGAGCGCGGTGAGATTCGCGATTCCTTGGACGGAGCTGTCCGGGCTCATCGAGGCCGGATACTCGAGTTCACCCACCGTGGTGCGGCGGCCGGATTCCTGGGCGATCCGCTCGCCCAGCGGAGTGAGCAGCCGGCTGCCGGACTGCGGTTCGAGGGTGCCACGGACGGTGACGACTCGGACCTCCGCGCAGCCGCCGGGCTGGGGTATCGGGTCGGCGGCCGCAGTAGAGAGAACCGGCAGCGACAGCGCTGCCGCGGCGCTAGAGAACGCCAGGATTCGAAAACGTCCACGCATGCGGCCACTGTATTGCTTCCGCACACCTAATTCGACCGACATCGACGACCCGTTCAGAGCGGGGCGTTGCGCCACCATCGGTCGTAGAGGTCCTGGCCCGAGGTGCCGCCCGAGACTGCGAGGGCACACCGGGAGCGGGTGCCGTTCTCGAACTCGACCAGCATCTCGCCTGTCGGTCCCGCCACGCCCTGTGCGTCGTTCCAGCGGGCGTGTCCGCGGCCGCTGGGCCGTTGCCAGCCCTCCTCGCCGACGAAAACCGCGGTGGCGGAGGAGACGTAGCGTTCCACCGGTTCGTCGGTTCCGCAGGTGAGCAACAAGCGGAACACCGGGTTCTGGTCACCGTTGCAGGCGAGTGCGTTCAGCGAATCACGGGTCTGACGCGCGTCGATGGGACGTTGGTTGCCGTCGACGGCGCTGCACCGCAGGCCTTGGTAGCCGCTGTCTGCCTGAGATTTCGGCAGCAGCTCGGGGAAAGCGTCGACGACCCACTGGTGGGCCGCCCAGGAATTCGGGTCGATCGGAGCCGTCGAGGTCGCCGCAGCTGTGTTCTCCTCGGGCGAATCACGATTCAGCACAACCACACTCGTGACGACTGCCGCGATCGCCGCCGTCAGCGCGCCGACCACGATGCCGAGGCGACGGCGACGCGCCGGTCGATGCCCCACCACCGCTACCGCGTCGGTGGCGACGCCCAGGGCGGCGGCGGCATCGGCGGCCAGCGCGCCGCAGCTCGGATACCGCCGCTGCGGATTCTTGGCCAGCGCGCGGGCGATCACGTCGTCGATCCGGCGCGGCAGCTCCCCGGCCACCGCGCTCGGGCGGGGTGGCGGGTCGTACAGGTGTGCCGCGATCACCGCGTCGACGCTCGGTCGCGGGAACGGTTTGGCGCCGGTCAGCAATTCGTAGAGGGTGCAGCCGAGCGCGTAGACATCGGCACGGTGATCTATCGGCGTGCCGGTCAGCTGCTCGGGGGCGGCGTAGGCGACGGTTGCCAGAATGGTTCCGGCCTGGGTCAGCGTCGTCGCGGCCGCGGCCTTGGCGATGCCGAAATCGGTGACCGCGACCCGATCCGGTTGTCCCGGAATGGATTCGACCAGCATATTGGCCGGTTTGACATCGCGGTGCAGCATCCCGGCCCGGTGCGCGTGATCGAGTCCACGAGCCACCCCGGTGACCAGATGCGCGACACGGTGCGGGGTGAGCGCGCGGTCGCGCAGCAGGGTGGCGGCGTCGGGGCCGTCGATGAAGCGCATCGCGATCCACAGTTGACCGTGTTCGATGCCACGGTCGTAGACGCCGATGATGTTCGGATGGTCCAGCCGCGCGGCGAGTTCGGCTTCGCGACCGAAGCGCGCCCGGAACTCGGGGTCGGCGCCGAATTCCGCCGACAGCACCTTCACCGCGTCGCGGCGCGGGAGCCGGGGGTGGGCGGCGACGTAGACGGTGCCCATGCCACCGACGCCGAGTACCCGCTCGATCCGGTACCCGGCGAAGACCGTGCCCGGCGGCAGCGGGCGGCTATTCACTGCGCACCAGCAGCGCGTACTGGGCCGCGCTCTGCTGTGCGGCGTGCGCCGGGCTGCGGCCGATGATCGAGGCGGTGTATCTGCCGTAGAGCACATGGCAGTAGACCTGGGCGGGTGACGCCGGGTGCTGATCGAGCTTGTTGCAGTAGACATCCGGCACGCCGACCGGTGTGTCGATCATCGTCGCGGGATTGGCTGCCTGCCTCTCCTTGGTGAAGACCCGGCGCGCGCTGACCGCGTCGGGAAACCGTTCGACCACATTGTTGCCGTTCACGGCGACGACTTCGATCGGATCCTGGAAACCGAAGTGCTTCATCAGCCGGGTGGCTCGTGGACCGAGCACGACGCCGCCGATCTCGATCGAGGCCGACCAGCCGGCATTGGCGTCGGTATCGGCGGTGATCACCGTCGGCGGGGGCCAGTGCCCGGCGCCGAAGGGAAGCACGCGCGCCACCATGCCGTCCCGATCGAGTGGCAGGTCGGCGAACCGGTCCGGCGCGGTCGGCTGGAAATCCTGCAGCCGGGGGAGTTGGGCGTCGAAGGTCTTGCGCACCATGGCCAGCAGCGCGGCCTGGTCCGGGCTGGTGTGCGCGGCCAGCACGCTGACGACGAACGACCCGTGCGCGAGAGTGGCCGCCATGGTCGGCACGGTCGGGCGCCAATGCGCGAACGCCCCCGGGTACTCCGCGATCCGCACCGCGACGTTGTCGGCGGTGACCGCGGCGTCGGTGGCGTTCATCTGCCTGGCCGCCAGCCGCGCCTTCGTGTCGTCGGGGAAGCGCAGCAGCAATACGGTGAGCAGACGGGCGGAGCCGATCTCCGGTGCTTTGCCACGAAAATTGGCGTCGCTGCCGCTGACCACGAATCCGGCCAGCATGTCCTGGGATTCGAGCACTTCGCGGACCGGCTCGGCCAGAATTCCGGCTGCTTTCAACGGTGTGGGCAGCGGTGCGGTCCGGTTGGAGATGCCGTTGGTCAGGGTCGGATCGACCTCGACCGGATCGAGCACCGCCTCACCCATCCGCACCGATTCCAGCACCCTGCCGTACTTCTCGGTGCTCGAGGCCGGCGGCGTCATCGGGTCGACACTGTTCGAACCCACATCAAGGGTGGCCAGGTCGACTCGCTGCGGGACCGCTTCGCCGGGACGCACGCACCCGCACAGCACCGTCAACGCCGCGGCCAGGACGGCCACGGTTCGGATTCGCTCACCCCGCGAGAACATCGACTACCCCTGTCCCAGTGGCGCATCCGGCCACCAGCGTTGCCACAGCACCGAACCCGAGGTGCCGCCGGAGATGCGCAGCTTGCAGAACTGGCGGTCGGGCCCATCGAACATCACGTCGAGCCGACCGATGAGCGAGCCCTCGTCGCCGGTGATGGTTCCCCATCGCACCTTTCCGCTCGCACCGTCGCGGGTCCAGAGTTCCTCGCCCTCTACAGCCAGATTCGCTGTCCACGCCGGAATCTGGGTGCGATCGGACCGGCAGACGACCGAGAGCGTTTCGACGGGGTTCCGGTCACCGAGGCAGAGAACCCCGCCGATCTCGACCTGCTGATCGAGCGCGAGCGCATTGCCGTCCTGGTCGACGTGTATGCAGCTGTTGACGTCCTGGTATCCGACGGCCAGCGGTGCGACCGGCAGCAGGTTCGGCAAGGTCTCGGCGGCCAGCGCGGCCGCGCCCCATGCGTCGGAGTTGGTGGCGACCCGGGCAGGGGCAGCCGAATCGGGATCGTCACCGGCGAACCCGATGGCAAGCGAAATCGCCACCGCCGCGGCCACTACGGCTGCGATCGCCACGCCGGTCAGCAGTCGGCGCGGCTCGGCAGCGGCTTCGGGTACGCAGGCCGCTCGCGCGGCAGCAGCCAGTTCACCGCAGCTCTGATAGCGCTGCGCGGGGTCCTTGGCCAGCGCCGTGGCGATCACCGCGTCCAATTCGGCCGGTACCCGGCCGTTTTCGCGTGACGGTCGAGGCGGTTCGTCGGACAGGTGCGCGTACATCACCGCCGCGGGACTGCTGCGCGAGTACGGGACCGTCCCGGTGAGGAGCTGGTAGAGCGTGCACCCCAGCGAGTACACATCGGCGCGATGGTCCACCGGGTCGCCGTTGATCAGCTCGGGTGCGGCGTAGGCCAGTGTCGCGGTGAATCCCGCACCCTCGGCGAGAGTCCCGTCTGTCTCGGCGGTGCGGGCGATCCCGAAGTCGGTGACCAGCACCCGATCCGGTTGGCCCGGTTCCGCGGTGAGCAGCAGGTTCGCGGGCTTCACGTCGCGATGCTGCAGGCCGACCCGGTGGATCTCGTCGAGACCGTTCGCCGACTCGGTCACGATGCGCAGCGCCCGCTCGACCGGAACGGCGGTCTCCTGCCGGATCAGCTCGGCGACATCGCCACCGTCGACGAACTGCATCGCGATCCACAGGCGGCCGTCCTGCTCGCCACGATCGCGGACCGCGACGACATTGGGATGTTGTAGCCGCACAGCGACTTCCGCTTCGCGCAAGAACCGCGCGCGGAATTCCTCGTCGTCGGTGTATCGGTCGGACAGGATCTTCAGGGCGTCGTGTCGGGGGAGCCGGGGGTGGTGCGCGAGATACACCTCGCCCATGCCGCCGGCGCCGAGCCGCCGTTCGATCCGGTATCCGGCGAACTCGTCGTCAGAACGGAGCATCTGGCCACCACCGGTCGTAGAGTTCCTGGCCTGTTGTCGCGCCGATCACGACGACCATGCAGAAGTTTCGGGATGGCTCGTCGAATCCGACCCCGACCAAGCCGAGATCGCCGGTGGACACGGTCATGGTCGACCAGGTCACCCGGCCACGCCCGGTAGCGCGTTCCCACTTCTGGTCGCCGAGAACCACGGCACCCGGTTCGTTCACGAGGATGAAGGGGTGCCGGTTCGTCGAACAACGCACATCGACATCGCGGATGGGGTTGTTGTTGCCGGTGCAGGTGATGCGGGCGACTTCGTCGGGCATCAGATTCAGGTCGGCGGCCGCACCGGTGTTCAGGCCCATGGCGGCGCATCGAATGCCCTGATGTCCGGTTCGGGTCGGGGTAGCAGGCAGCAGCCCGGGCAGCGCATCGGCGATGAAGGCGTACCGCCCCCAGGTCACCCCGGCACTGCTGGTCGGCGTGGCGGGGCTCGCGGTCGAATCGTCGGGGTCGCGGACGAGCGCCACGGCGACGGCGAGTGCCAGCACCAGCATGATGACGGCCCCGGCCATAGCGGCATACCGCAGCCGTGGAGTCTGTTGCTGCGGAGGCTGTTTCGGGGCGGGCACGAGGGGGCGATCGGTGCTGGGCGGGGGCGGTGCGGGCGGTGCGCCCGCGACCACGGTGTGATCCGCCGCCACACCGAAGGCGCCGGCGGCCGCCGCGGCCAGTGCGCCGCACGACGAATAGCGCTCGTCGGGGTTCTTCGCCAGCGCGCGGGCCAGCACCGCGTCGATCGCGGGCGGCAATTCCGGCCGAAGGGCCGTAGCCCGCGGCGGCACCGCCATCAGATGCGCCTGCATCACCGCCACCACCGAATCGCGGGGGAACGGCTTCGTACCGGTGAGCAGTTCGAACAGCGTGCAGCCCAGAGCGTAGACATCGGCGCGATGATCCACGCGCTGTTCGGTCAGCAGTTCCGGCGCCGCGTAGGCCAGCGTCGCCACCACCGTTCCGACCGCGGTGAGCGCGGTGCCGTCACCGGCGGCCCTGGCGATGCCGAAATCGGCGACCAACACTCGATCCGGTGCGTCCTCGACCGGCTCGAGCAAGATATTTGCCGGTTTCACATCGCGGTGCAGGAGGCCGTGGCGGTGCGCCTCGTCCAGCCCGCGCGCGGCCTCGGTGACGATGTGCACGGCCCGCGGCGGCGGTATCGGTGACTCGTGGCGCAACAACGCGGCCACGTCGGTCCCCGCCACGAACTCCATCGCGATCCACAACTGGCCCTCGTGCTCCCCGCGGTCGTGCACCGCGACGATGTTCGGGTGATCGAGCCGGGCGGTGAGTTCGGCCTCGCGCAGGAAGCGCGCCCGGAATTCCTCGCCCGCACCGGCGTTCTCGGGCAACACCTTGATCGCATCACGGCGGGGCAGCCGCGGATGCGCGGCTACATACACCGTGCCCATGCCGCCGGTGCCGAGCACCCGCTCGATCCGGTAGCCGGCGAAAACAGTTCCCGGGGGAAGGGTTTCGGTCATCGCCTCTACTCGCTGTTCACCAGCAGCGCGTACTGCGCGGCCGCTCGTTGCTGGACATCCTGATAGTCCCGGCTGAAAACCAGCGCGACGTAGCGGCCGTACTTCAGGCGGCAACTGAACTTGGTGATCGGCGAGTCTCTCGTCGACTCCGCGCAGTTGATGTCGACCATGCCCTTCGGTGGCGGAACCGCGAGCTGGTCGTTGTTGTTCGGCAGGTCGGCGAAGAACGCGGCCGCTGTCGCCGCGTCGGCGAAGCGCATCAGGCGGTCGTACCGGTTCAGGCTGACCAATTCGGCGACCTCGCGGCTGGGTTGGTAGAAGTGGCCCGCACGCGGACCGAGAACGATGCCGCGCGCCTGCAGCAGGCTTTC
>NZ_JBHWZY010000054.1:0-15440 GCF_042727815.1 Nocardia sp. NPDC060220 | reverse complement strand
CCGAGGGCCCGATCGAATTCACCTTCCACAACGGTTCGACCCTGCTCTTCGACGCCGGCGTCGACGGTGCGGAACTGCGCATCGGCGGCGCACCGTGGCGCGACCCGTTCGAGCCGCTGGTCGACCCGGTGAACATCGAATACGTCGCCAACTCCGGCAAGTACACCGCCTTCGACGTCACCGACGAGTCACCCTACGACGAGCTCGCGGGCCGCCGCGTCGACGCGGTCTCGGTCGTACCACTGGCCGACGGCCGCCCCCGCGCGGCGACCCTCTACCTGGGCACCGGCATGGTGAAGGCCGAGTCGATCGCCGACGAACTCATCGTGACCCTGATCTCCGCATAGCCGGCGGCGCTGGTGGCGCAGGCGCTGGTGCTGTCGCCGGTTCCCGTCGCCCGGTCGATCACGCTGGGCTACCTGCTCGCCACCACGGCGACCGGCCCGATCCTGTGTGCGGCGACGGTCGCGGCGGCGTTCACCGGACTTGCGGCTGCCCGAGCGCGTCCGCCGCGAACGACTCCGACAGCTCGTCGATGACATCGCCGCGGATCTGCCTGCGTTCGTTGGCCAGCGCGGTCGTCGTGCAGATGCCGAACGCGCCGCGCTCGTCGTAGAGCACCGCCGCGCCCGCCGCGATCCCGTCGTCGCTGAGGTGGCTCTCCGCCTCGAGGCCCATTTCGTCACCGACGGGCATGCGCGAGAACGTGATCGACACATCGGTGTTGATGAAACCGATGCCCTCGGTGCCCCAGTTGGTGACCAGGCTGGTCTGCTCGCCGGTCATCGCCGCGTAGCAGAACGGCGACGACGGCTCCCCCGCGACGACCGGAATATTGCGCACCCACTTGCGTTTGCGGGCGTCGTTCTGATGTTCGGTCATATTCATCGACCACCCCTGCCCGTCACTGCCGAACAGGTGCATCGTCTGGTCGATGGTGGCCAGCGCACTCGGGGGCGGCAGCGGCCGATCCCGGTCCGGGCGCCACACCTCGCCCGGCGGCTGGGTCGAACGCTTCAGCAGGAGCGCGCTGCCACGGGCGACGATCTCGCCGTCGGCACGCACGACGATGCTCACCGAGCGGACCCGGTTGCCGTCGCGCACCAGTTCGCTGGCGATGGTCAGCGGCACGGCGGGCACCGGACGGTGCAGGTCGACGGTCAGTCGCGCCGGGGCGAACCCGCCGGTGCAGTACCCCGCCTCCACCTCGCGCGCCATCAACCCGCACACCGGCGGCCCGGACAGCGTGCTGGGCGCCCACAGGCTCAGCGAGTACCGCATCGGCGTGTAGACGCCGTCCGCGTGCGTGAAATAGCCAGTGGAGGTACTCATCGTGCCCCTTTCCTCCGCGGGCGCCGGGCGGGATCGCCACGGCGCACCATGCCTCACACTAGAACGTGTTGCAGTTTTGCGGCAAGTGCGGTCACTCCAGCTCACCCTCGGTTTCCAGGTAGACCTGCCGCAGTTTGTCCAGGGTCTCCTGCTCGGGGTGCTCCCACAGCTTGCGCTCGGCGGCCTCCAGGAGCCGTTCGGCGATGCCGTGCAGGGCCCACGGGTTGGACTGCTCCATGAACTTGCGGTTCACGTCGTCGAACACATAACTCTCGGAGAGCTTCTCGTACATCCAGTCGGCGACGACGTTGGTGGTGGCGTCGTAGCCGAACAGGTAGTCGACGGTGGCCGCCATTTCGAAGGCGCCCTTGTACCCGTGCCTGCGCATCGCCTCGAGCCAGCGCGGGTTCACCACGCGGGCACGGAACACGCGAGCGGTCTCCTCCGAGAGCGTGCGGGTGCGCACGGCATCGGGACGGGTCGAGTCGCCGATGTAGGCCTCGGGATTCTTGCCGGTCAGCGCGCGCACGGTCGCGACCATGCCGCCGTGGTACTGGAAGTAGTCGTCGGAGTCGGCGATGTCGTGTTCGCGGGTGTCGGTGTTCTTGGCGGCGACCGCGATGCGCTTGTAGGCGGTGCGCATGTCGTCGGCGGCGGGGGCGCCGTCGAGGTCGCGGCCGTAGGCGTAACCACCCCAGGTGGTGTAGACCTGCGCGAGGTCGTCGTCGGTGCGCCAGCTCTTGGAATCGATGAGCTGGAGCAGGCCCGCACCGTAGGTGCCGGGCTTGGACCCGAAGATGCGCGTGGTGGCGCGCCGGGTGTCACCGTGCTCGGCGAGGTCCGATTGCGCGTGTGCGCGAATGTAATTCGACTCGGCGGGCTCGTCGAGATCGGCGACGAGGCGGACCGCGTCGTCGAGCAGCGCCAGCACGTGCGGGAAGGCGTCGCGGAAGAACCCGGAGATGCGAACCGTGACGTCGATGCGCGGGCGCCCGAGTTCTTCGAGTTCGATCACCGCGAGCGAGGTGACGCGGCGGCTCGCCTCGTCCCACACCGGCCGGACGCCGAGCAGCGCGAACACTTCGGCGATGTCGTCGCCGGAGGTGCGCATGGCCGAGGTGCCCCACACCGACAACCCGACCGACTTCGGGTACTCGCCGTGGTCGGCAAGGTAGCGGGCCAGCAGCGATTCCGCCATCGCCTGACCGGTTTCCCAAGCCAACCGCGACGGGACAGCCTTGGGGTCGACCGAGTAGAAGTTGCGACCGGTCGGCAGCACGTTGATCAGACCACGCAGCGGGGAACCGCTGGGGCCCGCCGGAACGAACCCGCCGTTGAGCGCATGCAGCACACGCGGGATCTCGATGCTGGTCTCACGCAGGCGCGGCACGACCTCGGTGGCGGCGAACCGCAAGATGGTGGCGACCTGGTCCAGCCGCTCGGCGTCGGCGACCACCACGGCGAGGTTCGTGCTCGACGCTGCGGCGCGGTGCCCGTCCAGGATCGCGGTCTCGAAGTCCGCGACCAGCTGCTCGACCGCGTCGACCGACCAGTCCGTCGCCTGCAACGCACCGAGCAGTTCGCGAGCACGGGCCTCGACCACATCCACGCGAACGCGGGCCTCGTCGCCGGATTCACTGAGCCCCAGCGCCTCTCGCAGGCCCGGCACATTCTGCTCGCCGCCCCACAGCTGACGGGCACGCAGCATGGCCAGCACCAGGTCGAGTTCCGTCTCCCCCTCGGGAGCCTGGCTCAGGATGTGCAGACCGTCGCGGATCTGGACGTCCTTGATCTCGCACAGCCAGCCGTCGACGTGCAGGAGCATGTCGTCGAAGACGTCCTCTTCGGGGCGTTCGGCGAGGCCGAGGTCGTGGTCCATCTTCGCCGCGCGCATCAGCGTCCAGATCTGCTGACGGATGGCGGGCAGTTTGGCCGGATCCAGGGCGGAGATGTTGGCGTGCTCGTCGAGCAGCTGCTCCAGACGGGAGATGTCGCCATAGGTCTCGGCGCGCGCCATCGGCGGGATCAGATGGTCGACGAGGGTGGCGTGCGCACGACGCTTGGCCTGGGTGCCCTCGCCGGGGTCGTTGACCAGGAACGGGTAGATCAGCGGCAGATCACCCAGCGCCGCGTCGGTACCGCAGGAGGCGGACATGCCGAGGGTCTTGCCGGGCAGCCACTCCAGGTTGCCGTGCTTGCCCAGGTGCACCATCGCGTCGGCGCCGAAACCGTCGGGCGCGGACAGCCAGCGGTAGGCGGCGAGATAGTGGTGACTCGGCGCCAGATCGGGATCGTGGTAGATCGCGACGGGGTTCTCCCCGAACCCGCGAGGCGGCTGCACCATCAGCACCACATTGCCGAAACGCAGTGCGGCGATGACGATCTCGCCCTGGGGATCGGCCGACCGGTCGACGTAGAGTTCGCCGGGCGGCGGCCCCCACGCCTCGACGACGGCCTCGCGCAGGTCCTCGGGCAGCGACTCGAACCAGCGGGTGTAGGTGGCGGCGCCGATGCGAATCGGGTTGCCCTCCAGTTGTTCCGCGCTCAACCACTCCGGGTCCTGACCACCCGCGGCGATCAGGGCGTGGATCAGCGCGTCGCCGTCCCGTTCCACCAGACCGGGGATCTCGTCGATATCGCCGAGATCATAACCGGCGGAACGCAGTTCGGTGAGCAGGCGGATCGCGCTGGCCGGGGTGTCGAGACCGACGGCATTGCCGATGCGGGCGTGCTTGGTCGGATACGCCGAGAGCATGATCGCGATCCGCTTGTCCGCGGCCGGGATGTGACGCAGGCGGGCGTGCCGTACGGCGATCCCTGCCACGCGGGCACACCGTTCGGCGTCGGGAACATAGGCGGACAGACCGTCGGCGTCGAACTCCTTGAAGGAGAACGGCACCGTGATGATGCGGCCGTCGAATTCGGGCACCGCGACCTGGGTCGCGACATCGAGCGGCGACAGGCCGTCGTCGTTGGCTTCCCATTGCGCGCGCCCGCTGGTCAGGCACAGGCCCTGCAGGATCGGCACGTCCAGCGCGGCGAGCGCGGCCACATCCCAGGCTTCGTCGTCACCGCCGGCCGAGGCGGTCGCGGGCTTGCTGCCACCCGCCGCGAGGACGGTCACCACGAGGGCGTCGGCGCGACCGAGCAGGGTGAGGAGTTCGGGTTCGGCGGTGCGCAGCGAGGCCGCGTAGACCGGGAGCGGGCGAGCGCCTTTGGCCTCGATCGCCTTGCACAGCGCCTCGATGTAGGCGGTGTTGCCCGCGAGATGCTGGGCGCGGTAGTAGACCACGGCGACCGTCGGGGCGTGCGGTTCGAGGATCCGCGAGGACCGGTCGAGCTCGCCCCAGGTGGGCAGCTGCGCGGGCGGTTCGAAACCGTGCCCGGTCAGCAACACCGTGTCGGACAGGAAGTTGTGCAGCTGCAGCAGGTTCTCGGCGCCGCCCGCGGCGAGGTAGTTGTGCGCGTCGGCCGCGACACCGACCGGCACCGTCGAGCATTCCATCAGCTCGGCGTCGGGTGCGATCTCGCCACCCAGCGCCACCATCGGCACGCCACTCGCCCGGATCGCGTCGAGGCCCTCTTCCCAGGCGCGCTTGCCACCGAGGATTCGCACGATCACCAGATCAGCGCCGTCGAGCAGTTCCGGCAGATCCTCCACGAGCAGCCGCGCGGGATTGCCCCAGCGGTACTCGGCGCCGCTCGCGCGGGCGCTCAGCAGGTCGGTGTCGGAGGTGGACAGCAGCAGGATCACAGGGTGAGACCTTCCTCGGGTTACGCGCCCATCGGGGTATGCGGTGCTCGCCGGGGAGGGTCTGGCTGTTCACAGTGGCGCGACCGCACCGGATTTCCACCGGTTTCCTCGACGCCCGCCGAGCAAGACGATGCTACTGGGCCAGTCCCGCCCGCAACTTTCCAGCCCGCTCCCCGCCGCTGGACAATCGATCAGCAGGCGATGGCGCGAGGACTCCGCGCCACTGCCTGATGATCTCGATCCGCGAGGCGGTGCTCAGCCGGTCGCTGTCGTCAATGGGTGGGCCGCCGGATGGTGTCTTCGGCCGCGATGGACACGGCGAGCTCGGCGACGACATTGCGGATCAATGCGCCGTAGTCGTCGTCCGGGAGGATGTCGAGGCGTTCGCGGGCGGCGTCGAGGTGGCGGGTGGCGGCGGGGAACGCGCCGAGGCGGCGGAAGTTGTCGGCGAGATTGAGGTGCAGCGAGGGGTAGAAGCCGGCGACCTGGAGGCCCGCGTGGTGGTCGTTCAGGCGGGTGTCGGTGAGGGCGTCGGCGGCGTCGAGGGCGCGAACGTCCCAGACCAGGGCTTCGGCCGGGTCGTCGTAGACGTCGGCCAGGTAGTGAGCGAGGGTGCAGCGGTGCAGCGGGTCACCGGCGGGGCCCACCTCGGCCCAGACCTCGAGCAGCGTCGTGCGGGCACGTTCGGCGTCGCCGGTGCGGAAGTCGGTGACTCCCTGGGTGATTCGGTTCATGATCGGGTCAGCGGTGGTCATCGGGAGGTCTCCTCGGTGGGTTCGGGTCTGCACGGCATGGCCAGGGTCGACAGGTCGCCGTCGTCGGCGGAGCGGATCAGAACAGGCTGGTCGGGGGCGATGAGGTCGAGCATCACGTCGGGTCCGACGGCGGTGGCGACGGCCGGGTAGAGGGTGGTGACGGCGAAATGGATCGTCATGGCAGGGCCGGTGACTGTCGCCTGTGGGATGTGCCGCGCCGCACCCGGTTCCGCGCACGCGGCGGCCGCGGCGCTCGTACTCTCCTGCTCGACCGGACCGCCCGTCGAGGCGGAGCGTGTCGGTGAGGCGTGCGCCGTCCACGAGCCGGCGGCCGTCACGGATACGGAGCCGGAGTCGGTCGTGTGCAGGACCACCGTGGGCGAGTCGGCATGTTCCATGGCGTCGAGCAGCGCCGCACGAGTGAGCACGACGCGGGTCCGTACGGGGGCGAGCGCGGCCAGCATCGCTCGGTAGTCGGGGAAGTCGTGGGTCGATCGGCGGCAGCGGTATCGGGTGCCGTCGGGCTGGGCGGCGTGGCGCGTCGTCGGCTCACCGCCTCCGCCCGTGCGGTCTCGGTCGACTGAATCCGTTGTGGCCATGCGGAATTCGATGCTGTCGCGATGGGGGCGGATCGCGACCACGTGCCGGCGACGCAACCAGGACGCGGCCGCACGGAGGTCGTCGGCGTCCACCGTCGCGTCCCAGACCCCGGCACCGGCGCGGGTGGGGCGGACGGTGCGGGTCGCCAGGCGGTAGCGATCCGTCGCGGTGAGGATCAGCTGGTGCCCGTCGGTCTCGAACAGCATCGTGTCGAGTACCGCCAGATCCGGATCGGCGACCGTGGCCGTCGCGACCTGGTCGATCGCCGCCGCCAGCACCGGTCCGCGCACCCACACGTCGTCGCGCGTTCCCGGCAGACCTCGCTCCGACTCCGGGTTTCGCACGAGCGGTGATCGAGCACTGCCTCGATCACCGGTCGGCACCGAGACCTGGTCGCGATGCCCGCTCCCACCGAATGCGGACGCCGATCCGTGGGTGGCCACAAGGGCTCCGAGGGCGGCTGCGGCGGCGGCGCGGACCTCGCCCTGGTGCCGGTCCAGGTCGGCGAGGTGCGCGTCGAGGAGGACGAGCGCACGGGCGGGATCGGGTTCGGCGAGCAGGGCGGTCACCGCGGGCAGTGGCATGTCCATCGCGCGCAGGTGACGCAGGAGGCGGGCGGGAGCGGACTGTTCCGGGGCGTAGTAGCGGTAGCCGGTAACCCCGTCGACGACGGCGGGGGCGAGGATGCCGGCGTCCGCGTAGAAGCGCAGGGCACTGGCGCTCAGGCCGCATGCGCGGGCGAAGGCTCCGATGGTGATCAGCTCGGTGTCGGGCACCGGTTCATGATCGGGGTTCGAGTGAGTCGAAGGTCAAGTCGTCGGTCGGCCGGTGCCCGCGGCGACCATCTCCGGGGAACCCGTGCCGAGATTGCGGTACACGTTCGCGACCACCAGCTGACCGAGAGCGTTGTTGCCCACGCCACCGATCACCGCACCGATTCCCGCCGGAATCAGGGTGCCGAACAGCAGCAGTGTGCGTTTGACCAGGTAGTTGACGATGAACCGTTTGGCAGGGGAATCGGGCATGCTCGCCAGACCGGGGATGTGGTCGGTGACGACCGAGAGCCACTGGCCCGTCTTGTGGCCCGCGGTCTCGTCGAGCACCTTGGTGCCCGCGTCGCCGAGCACGACCTTCGACACCAGGTGCGCTTGCCGCGAGTCGTCGGGTTCGAGGCCGTACGCCGCGGCGGCGCCGACGGACAGCACCGACGACGCCTCGAGGAACACGAGGGTGTCCACTCCGGTCGCGGCCAGACCGAGCACCGTGCCCACCCCGGGCACCGCGGCGGTGAGCCCCACTGTGACGCCGCTGGCGGTGACGACCACCAGATACTGGCGCGAGAGCCGCTGCACGATCTCCACCGGCGCGTCCTGCGGGTGCCTGCGGCCCAGCCAGTCGACGTAGCGGTGCACCACCGGCGCCTGGGCCTGCGCGACCCTGTCGAGCGCGGGAACGACACGCTTGTCCACGAATTCACGCAGCATGCGGCGACTCTCCTGTCAGTACTCGGCTGGCGAAGGATCCGCCACTCACCCTAGCGACTACCCGCGAATCGCCCCGTCACGCGAGAGGGCCCCGTCACATCCGCCGGACCGCGCGGGCGGGCGACCTCGCCGCTGGGCGGAGCGGGCAGCGGCCCCGCACGGTGCGGTACGGGCCATAGCGGGTGCGTCGTAGGCTTGAGCATCATGACCAGGAGCGCGCCCGATTCTTGCCCAGGGGTTCTGCGGTTGCATCACGCTGCCGACGGGCCGTTGGCGCGGATCCGCGTGCCGGGCGGGCGGTTGACATCGGCGCAGCTGCAGGCATTGGCCGACGCTGCGCGTGACCTGGGCAACGGGAACCTCGAGCTGACCTCGCGGGGAAATATTCAGCTGCGGCAGGTCCGGGACGCCTCCGAACTCGCGCAACGGCTGGGTGCGGCGGGTCTGCTGCCCAGTGAGACCCACGAGCGGGTGCGCAATATCGTGGCTTCACCGCTGTCCGGGCGAGTCGGCGGGTTCGCGGACGTGCACGGGCTCGCGATCGACCTCGACGCCGGATTGCGCGGCGATCCACAGCTGGCGCAGCTGCCGGGGCGCGTGCTGTTCACCCTCGACGACGGACGCGGTGATGTGAGCACGCTGCGCGGTGACATCGGCGTTCAGGCGGTGGGCGCCGACGAGTTCGCACTGCTGCTGGCGGGCTCCGACACCGGGCTTCGGGTCACCGCGGGCGACGCGGTCGACGTGATGCTCGACGCGGCGCGCGGCTTTCTCGATCTGCGGGGGACCAGCGAGTCGGGGCAGTGGCGGTTGCACGAGATTGCGGGCGGGGTCGAATCGGTGGTCGAGACGCTCGACCGCTCGCCCGTCGGCGAACCGCTCGAACTCGGTGCGACACACGCTGTTCCGATCGGCTGGCTCGATCAGGAGGACGGCCTCGTCACGCTCGGCGCCGGGGTGCCGCTTGGCACGTTGTCGGCCAGGACGACCGAATTCCTCGCCGCTGTCGAACGGCCCGTCTTCGTCACCCCCTGGCGCAGCCTGGTGATCACCGACCTCGACGAGGGACCGGCCGAAACCGTGGTGCGGGTACTGGCGCCGATGGGCCTGATCTTCGATGCGAATTCGCCGTGGTTGCAGGTCAGCGCGTGTGCCGGACGCCCCGGCTGCGCGAAATCGCGCACCGATGTTCGCGCCGACCTGGCCGCCGCCGTCGAATCCGATCGGGTCCTGCCCGAGGCGGCCGGACTCGACGAGCCGACCGAGCACACCGCCACCTCGGCCGATCCCGAGAACGGTACCGCGACTGCAGCTTTCGAGCAGCGCAGGCCCACGATGGAACTCGTCGCGGCCGAATCCGTCACCGTCGCGGGTCGCCAGCACTGGTCGGGGTGCGATCGGCGCTGCGGTCGCCCACGCGGTCCCGTGACCGATGTCGTCGCCACCGATCACGGCTATCGCGTCGACACCGACGACGCGACCACCACGCCCTGACCTCACGACGGCCGAGCGAAACTCGATCGACGGTCGCGGGATCGTTTCGTACCCTTGCCTTCTCACTACGAGGGGGTTCCCATGTCCACACTGCGGGTGACAGCCGAGCGGCTCGTCGTCGTACCACATCCGAATGCCGATCGGCTCGAACTGGCCCAGGTAGGGCTGTACCGGGCCGTGGTCGCCAAGGGTCAGTTCACGACGGGTGATCACGCGATCTACATTCCGGAACAGTCGGTGCTGCCCGGCGAGCTGATCGCCGAGCTGGGCCTGACCGGGAAAC
This sequence comes from Nocardia sp. NPDC060220, assembly GCF_042727815.1. Taxonomy (NCBI): domain Bacteria; kingdom Bacillati; phylum Actinomycetota; class Actinomycetes; order Mycobacteriales; family Nocardiaceae; genus Nocardia; species Nocardia sp. NPDC060220. Next base: position 5,738 of record NZ_JBHWZY010000054.1, on the reverse strand, counting down.
TCGCGGGCTCGCTGCGTAATCGGGTGAAGGCGGTGCGGCTGCGCGGCGAGGTGTCGCAGGGCATCGTGTGCACCCCGGCCGCGCTGGACGGAGTGGATCTCGCGGCGGCCGCGCTCGCGCGGACCGACTTCGCAGAGTCGCTCGGGATCGTGAAATGGGTTCCGCCGGTACCGGTCTCGATGTCGGGCCAGGTCGAGCCGGCGCCGGATCTGCTGCGGTGGGTCGACGTCGAGAACATCAAGCGGTTTCCCGGCATCTTCACGCCCGGAGAGCCGGTGGTGGCGACCGAGAAGATCCACGGCACCGCCTGCCTGCTCACCCATGTGCGTGACGGCGACCGAATTCTGGTGTCGTCCAAGGGGGTCGGTGGCCGGTCGCTGTCGCTGACCGAGGCCGACGGCAACCTGTACTGGCGCGCGATCCGTGCCCACGGGCTCGACGAGACCGCTCGCAAACTCGCCGCCGCGCTCGACGCCGACCGCATCGGCCTGTTCGGCGAGGTGTACGGCGCGGGCGTGCAGGACCTGCACTACGGCGCGTCCGCCGCGCACGACGAGTCGCTCGGCTTCGGGCTGTTCGACATCGCGGTGGACACCGGCGCGGCGCCTGTCCGCTGGCTCGACCATCACGAGATCAGTACCCTGCTCGACGATCTCGGCCTCACCGTCTCGCGCGTGCCGGTCCTCTACGAGGGCGCCTACGACGCGGAGTTGCTCATAGAGCTGGCCGAGGGCACCGAAACCGTCAGCGGCGCGGGAACCAACATCCGCGAGGGCTTGGTGGTGCGGCCTGCCACCGAACGCCAGTCCCCGATTCTCGGTGGCCGGGCGATCGGCAAGATCGTCTCCGCCGCGTACCTGCTGCGCGATGGCGGTACCGAGTACGAGTGAACCACCGCGCTACGCGTGCACTGCCCGTCTCCGATCCGATGTCGCATCGATCACGGGAAAGTGCACGCGTAGCACGGCATTCAGCAGATCCAGGTCGCTACACGGGACGCGCTGAGCGCACTGTCTCCGAGACCACCGCCGCGGCGAGAGTGCCCATCACGCCGAGCACCAACCACACCCCGCCGATGTGCGGCGCCGCCCCACCGAGCGCGAGCGCGACCACCAGGCACGGCACCGGCCACCGCAGCAACCACCGTGCCCCGGCGCTGCGCACCCCACCGAGGCCGCACACCAGGAAGAAGGCTGCGGCACCACCACCGAGCACCCAGCCGAGCCCGACGGACAGATGACCCGACGGGTGCGCCGCGACCAGACCCAACCCCGCGGCGACGGTCGCGATCGCACCACTGATCGCGCAGTGGACCGCCATCACCCGCTGATAGGGCATACCGACAGCGCCCGGCGACTGCCCCATCAGGCGCGGCACGAACCCGTAGCGCAAGGTCAGCGCCCACATCGCGATCAGGCACAGGAACGATCCCGCCCCGATGACGCATACCGCGACGGTCCACTCCTCCGCCGACACCGCCGCGATCACCGAGATCACCCCTTCACCCAGCACGATGATCAGATACTGGCCGAGCCGTTCCCCCAGGTGCGGCGCATCGGCGTGCAGCGCTTGCAGTTTCGGTGGCGTGATCTCGCGCGAGCGTCGACCCGGCCCGCCGCGTGGCGGCCCACCGCCGCCGCGGCGCAACCGGGCCCGCACCCGCCGTTCGGCATCGACCATCAGCCGTTCCGAGTCGATGGCGAACATGATCCACAGGTCGATCGCGAGCCCCACCGCCCACAGCACGAACTTCCACGGTGCGGGCACCCACAGCGACACCAGCCAGGGCACGGTGCCCGCGCCGATCTGCGCGATCGGCCAGTCCACCACGATCTGGCCACGCTGCCACGCCGACGACGACGCCACCCGCACCAGTACATAGATCGCGGCGAAGACGTTCATGTGCTCGTCGGGGGCACCGTCGACCGCGGCCATCATCACGCACAGACCGAACATGCACCCGAACACCATCGTGGTGCGCGCCTGCTCGCCCGCGACGTTGCTGTACACGGTGACACAGGCCCACACCACCCAGAAGGCCAGATACAGCACCACATACAGCCCGAATTCACCCAGCGAGGGGCCGCGGTGCAACAGGTGGGTGAGCTGGCCGATACCCGCCACGGCGACCAGGTCGAAGAACAGCTCGGTCCAGCTCGCGCGCCGCTCCTCGGTGCTGTGCTCGGGGTGTGCCATCGGCCCAGTATGTGGGCGGTGGCGGTGGGGTCCGGCTAGCCCACGGCCGTGTCGCGGCGGGTGTGCAGCTCGAGCACGCAGCACTTCACGCCGCCGCCGCCCTTACGCAGTTCGGACAGATCCAGCGCCACGGGGACGAATCCCCGCGCCCGCAGCTGCGCGATGAGACCGGTGGCGCCGGGGTCGAGGAAGACGTGTTCGCCGTCGCTGAGCCCGTTCAAGCCGAAGCAGAGCGCGTCGTTGTCGTCGGCGAGGATCGCGTCGGGGTAGAGGGCGGTCAGCACCTCGCGAGCGGCCGGGCTGAACGCGGCCGGGTAGTAGGCCACGGTGGTGTCGTCGAGGACCATCAGCGCGGTGTCGAGGTGATAGAAGCGCGGGTCGACCAGCTCGAGCGACACCACCGGCACATCGAAGTACCGTTCCACCTCCGCGTGCGCCGACAGCGAACAGCGGAACCCGACACCGGCCAGAATCCGCCGCCCGGCGAACGCGAAATCGCCCTCCCCCTCGTTGGTTTCGGCCGCGGCGGCCAGCTCACGCAGTTCCCGGGCCGCGAACCACCGATGGAAGGCGGGTCCCTCGGCGGCGCGTTCGGGGTGGGCGAACCGGGCCGAGAGCGCGTGTCCACCGATCACGATGCCGCTGTTCGCGGCGAAGACCATATCCGGCAGACCGGGTTCGCCGGGCACCGTTTCCACGGTGTGCCCGTGTGCTTCCAGGGTCGCGCGCAAGATCTCCCACTGGGCGAGCGCGCGCGCCCGATCGACCGGAGCGGCCGGATCCATCCACGGATTGATCGCGTAGGTGACCTCGAAATGGTCGGGGCGGCACAGCACATAACGGCGCGGGGAGGCGGTCCGCGCGGGTGCTGAGACACGAAGGGGGCTAGCGGCGGTCATCAGGACTCCTGGTGGCAGCGCGGACGGTTTCACCGACCGTAATCGCCGTTCCATTGCGTCCGGAACACCGATTCGTTGTGTATCTCGATGTAAGAATGGGGAATCATTGCGAACCACAGCGAAGGAGCGACGTGGACGATATCGATCGGCGCATTCTCGCGGAGCTGCTCGTCCACGCCCGCGCCTCGTTCCAGGAGATCGGTTCGGTGGTCGGGTTGTCCGCGCCCGCGGTGAAGCGGCGGGTGGACAAGATGGTCGCGAGCGGACAGATCACCGGGTTCACCGCGCAGGTCAACCCGGCCGCGCTGGGCTGGAAAACCGAGGCCTACGTCGAGGTCTACTACCGCGACAACATCTCCCCGGCCGAGCTGCGCCGCACCCTCGAACCGATTCCACAGGTCGTCGGAGTGTGGACGATCGCGGGTGAGGCCGACGCGCTCGTGCACGTGATGGCCACCGATATGGCCGAGATCGAGGTGACGGTCGAGCGGATCAGGGAGAACGCGCGCGTCGGGCGCACCCGCAGCTCGCTGGTGATGTCGCGCATTCTCGAACGCCCCCGCACCTGAGCCGCCGGACACCACGTCAGACCCAGGTTCTAGGGTTGTCGCCATGTCCGACGTGCGTGCCAGCTACCTCACCGACGGGGCCGAGATCTATCGGCGCTCGTTCGCGACGATCCGCGCCGAGGCGGATCTCGCCGGTTTTCCCGCCGATGTGGAACGGGTGGCGGTGCGGATGATCCACGGCTGCGGGCAGGTCGACCTGGCCCCCGACATCGCCTTCTCCGCCGGGGTGGTCGCCGCCGCGCGCGCCGCGCTGCACGCAGGAAAGCCGATCATCTGCGATGCCAATATGGTCGCCTCGGGGGTGACCCGCAAGCGACTGCCCGCCGACAACGCGGTGCTGTGCAACCTCACCGACCCGCGCGTGCCCGAACTCGCCGCGCGACTGGGCAATACACGCTCGGTGGCGGCGCTGGAGCTGCTGCGCGACCAGCTCGACGGCGCGGTGGTGGCCATCGGCAACGCACCGACCGCGCTGTTCCACCTGCTCGACATGCTCGACTCCGGTGCGCCGCGACCCGCGGCGATCATCGGCATCCCGGTCGGGTTCATCGGTGCCGCCGAATCCAAGCAGGCGCTGATCGACTTCGGCGGGATCGAGTATCTGACCGTCCGTGGCAGGCGCGGCGGCAGCGCGATCACCGCGTCGGCACTGAATGCGATTGCGAGCGAACAGGAGTGAGTGAGATCAGCACCGGCAAACTGTGGGGTATCGGCCTCGGTCCCGGCGACCCGGAACTGGTGACAGTGAAGGCCGCCCGGCTCATCGCCGAAGCCGATGTGGTCGCGTTCCACAGCGCCAAGCACGGCCGCAGCATCTCCCGCGCCATCGCGGAGCCGTATCTGCGCACCGGGCAGATCGAGGAGCACCTGGTCTACCCGGTGACCGTGGAGACCACCGACCATCCCGGCGGATACCAGGGCGCGATCGACGAATTCTACGAGCAGGCGGCCGCGCGGCTGGCCACCCATCTGGCCGCAGGGCGCACCGTCGCGTTGCTCGCCGCCGGTGATCCGCTGTTCTACTCCTCCTACATGCACATGCACCGGCGGCTGGCCGATCGATTCGAGGCCGAGATCATCCCCGGCATCACCTCGGTGAGCGCGGCCTCCGCGGCGCTGGGAACTCCACTGGTGGAGGGTGAGCAAGTGCTGACGGTGCTGCCCGGCACCATGCCCGTCGAGGAGCTGACCGAGCGGCTGCGCGAGACCGACGCCGCCGCGATCATGAAGCTGGGGCGCACGTTTCCCGGAGTACGCCAGGCACTCTCGGATTCCGGCCGGTTGGCCGACGCGTACTACGTCGAGCGCGCGAGCAGCACTCGTCAGCGAGTGCTCGCCGCGGCCGACGTCGACGAGGCCGACGTGCCGTACTTCTCGATCACCCTGGTCCCGGGTCCGACGCCGACCACCGTGATCCCCGCGCGCGGCGCTTCCGTCCGTCAGCCCACCGCCGCCGACGACCGCACAGGCACCGTGGCTGCGGCGCCTGGCCGTCCGGACATCTCGCCGGATGAATCAGCGGAGGCGCCGGGCGAAGTCGTCGTCGTCGGTCTGGGGCCCGGCGACGCGGACTGGACGACGCCGCAGGTCACTGCCGCGTTGGCGGAGGCGACGGACCTCGTCGGGTACACCACCTACATCAATCGCGTCCCCGAGCGGGCGGGTCAGCGACGGCACGCCAGCGACAACAAAGTCGAATCCGAGCGCGCCGCGATGGCACTGGACCTGGCCAAGCGGGGCGCGCGCGTCGCGGTGGTGTCCTCGGGCGATCCCGGCGTTTTCGCGATGGCGGCCGCCGTTCTCGAGGTGTCGGCCGAACCGCAGTTCCAGGATGTCCCGGTGCGGGTGCTGCCCGGCCTGACGGCCGCCAACGCGGTGGCCAGCCGGGTCGGCGCACCGCTCGGGCACGACTACGCGATGATCTCGCTGTCGGATCGGCTCAAGCCGTGGGAGGTCGTCGCACAACGCCTTTCGGCGGTCGCGGCGGCCGATATGGCCATCGCGATCTACAACCCGGCCTCGTCGCAGCGCCGCTGGCAGGTCGGCGCCATGCGCGAGGTCCTGCTCGAACACC
>NZ_JBHWZY010000053.1:0-15502 GCF_042727815.1 Nocardia sp. NPDC060220 | reverse complement strand
CGCCAGGACCGTGCGACGGGCGAAGGCCACCGGTTCGTCGGCGGCATCGGGGTACTCCTCCACGATCCGGTCCACCACACCGTCCTCGAGCAGATCAGCCGATCTGATGCCTTGTGCGGCAGCCATTTCCGGTGCGTGCGCGATATCGCGGAAGACGATGGCGCTCGCCCCTTCCGGCGGCAGCGGAGCCAGCCAGCCGTGCCTGGCGGCGAGCACCCGGTCGGCGGGCAACAGCGCGAGCGCGCCACCGCCGGTGCCCTGGCCGAGCAGCACGGAGACGGTCGGGGTGTCGAGGGTGACGAGATCGGCCAGACAGCGGGCGATTTCGGGGGCGAGCCCGCGTTCCTCGGCCTCCTTGGACAGGGCGGCGCCGACGGTGTCGATGACCAGCACCAGCGGCAACCGCAGTTCCCGCGCCAGGACCATCGCACGCCGCGCCTCGCGCAGGGCGGCCGGGCCCATGGTGTGCTCGCCCTCCTGACCGGATCGGTCGTGCCCGAACACGACACACGGTTGACCGGCGAACCGGGTGAGGGCGAGCAGGACAGTGCGATCGGACTCACCACGGCCTGTTCCGCTGAGCGGAACCCGTTGTGTCGTATGGCGAAGCAGGTCCCGAATGCCCGGCCGGCCGGGCCGCCGCGAACTGAGCACCGAATCCCAGGCGCCGGCAGCCGGATTCGACGGGGTCGACGGACTACGCACCGGCGCAGCCCAACCCGGCTCGGTCGTCATCGGAACGACAGCGCCTGCGGCGACGCTCATCGCCCGGTGCGCGATCCGCCGGAACACCTCCACCGTCACCACACCGTCGATCACACCGTTGCGATAGAGGTTCTCCGCCGTCTGCACGCCGGGCGGAAACGGCCTGCCGTACAAGGCTTCGTACACGCGAGGACCCAGAAACCCGATGAGCGCGCCGGGCGCGGCGAAGGTGATGTGCCCCAGCGACCCCCACGATGCGAACACCCCACCCATCGTCGGATCACGCAGATACACCAGATACGGATGCCCCGCCGACTTGTGTACGGCCACCGCACCCGCGATCTTCACCATCTGCACGAAAGCGACTGTCCCCTCCTGCATCCGCGTGCCGCCGGAGGTCGGCGAGGCGATCAGCGGCAGCCCGAGTTCGGTGGCGCGCTCGACGGCACACACGATCCGCTCGGCCGCTGCCACCCCGATCGATCCGGCCAGAAACGCGAACTCGCAGGCGATCACGGCCACTCGCCGCCCGCGCAACAACCCCTCCCCCGTCAGCACCGCCTCATCGGTCCCCGCCCGATCGGCCGCCGCGATGAGGTCCTGGCGATACCGCGGTGACACGGCGGGCTCGATCGGCGCCCGGTCCCAGCTCACGAAAGAGCCCGCGTCGAGCAACTGGCCGAGTAAGTCATCCGCCGACATCCGCACGCTCCGAGCGTAGCCGGACAGGTTCGGCCACAGTCACGAGATCACAGCAGAGCATTGGGACATCTTGACAATATGTTGTGTTTTTACAACACTTCATTAGGTGAGCCCAGTCAGACGAGGGGAAACCCTGCCGATCTTCAATCGCATCGCGGTGTTGCGCGCGGAGCATCGGATGAGCCGGGCGGCGCTTGCCGAGGCCGTCAACGTGAATGTCCAGACGATCGGCGCGCTCGAGCGTGGCGATCACTATCCGAGTCTCGATCTGGCGATGCGCATCTGCGATGTGTTCGCGCTACCGATCGAAGTCGTGTTCTCCCGCAAGGAATTCGGGCCGTTGTCGGCCGAGCTCTACCCACGCACGAAAGGCGAGACGCCATGACCACCACGCTCATCGACCGCTACCAGAACTATCGGGTCCGGCGCTGGCTCGTGCAGGAACAACGGACAGCGGGGATGCTGAAGAGCTGGCGGTCGCTGCGTCGACGGCGGATTCTCGTGGTGATCGTGACGATCGCGCTGCTCGGGATCGCGGTCGCCGGAGTGATGCGCGCGCTCGACCTGTTCGGGGCGCCAGGGGTCGCGCTCGTGTCGGCACTGGTGTTCCTGCCGAGCTGGACGATGTTGCGGATCGCTTCGGGCGGCCAGGATCACGCACCCGACCAGATGCTCGACGAACTGGAGATCTCCGAGCGCAACAAGGCCCGCTCGGCGGGACTCGCGCTCACCCAGTCGCTGACCATGGCACCGTTGGCATACCTGATCTTCGGCAGCGCGTTCTCACCGGAGGCCGACGCCTATCGCATCGCCTACGCGGGCGGATTGATGATGCTGGCCACGATCATGGCCGGCGGCTGTGCACCGGCGATGATCCTCGGCTGGACCCGGCCCGATCCCGAACCGGAGTCCTGAAACCCTGGTCCTGAACGAAGAGCGGGGCTGCGGCCTTCATCGCAGCAGCCCCGTCCATCGGTGCAGAGACGCGAGCTCAGTAACCCTGCATGACCTTGCGCAGCGCGTACTCGGTCAAGGCGACCAGGGCCTGCTTGGCCGGTTCCCGGCGACGGGCGTCGATCGACATGATCGGCACGTCGGCGGGAACCGCCAGGGCCTGGCGGATGTCCTCGAGCGGGTACTTCGGCGCGTCGTCGAACTCGTTGAGCGCCACCAGGAACGGCAGTCCGCGGGCCTCGAAGTAGTCGACAGCGGCGAAGCTGTCTTCGAGCCTGCGGGTGTCGACCAGCACCACGGCGCCGATGGCGCCGCGGATCAGGTCGTCCCACATGAACCAGAACCGGTACTGGCCCGGCGTACCGAACAGGTACAGGACCAGGTCGTCGGCGAGGCTGATACGGCCGAAGTCCATCGCCACCGTGGTGGTGGACTTCTGCGGAATACCGGTCAGGTTGTCGATTCCGGTACTGGCGTTGGTGACCAACGCCTCGGTGCGCAGCGGAACGATCTCCGACACCGCGCCGACCATCGTGGTCTTACCCACACCGAAGCCGCCGGCGACCACAATCTTCGCCGAAGTCGGCTTGGCCGTGCGGGTATCGACCTGCGCCGTCGAATCAAATACGCCGGAGTCCACTGAGAACCCTTTCGATCAGCTCGCGACGTTCATCGTCGCTGGAATCGTCTTTCAAAGTTGCCGAAACCCGGACGTGGCCGGCCTCGATCAGATCGGCTACGAGTACCCGGGCCACCCCGATCGGGATGTACAGCTGGGCAGCTATCTCGGCAACGGACGGCGATTGCCTGCACAACTCCACGATGGACGTTTCGAGGTTGTTCAGTTCGTACTGCCGCTCCATGGCGACCGGATGCGATGCGACGAGTGCCTCCAGCGCCAACTCGACCGCCGGCCTGGTGCGGCCGGCAGTCAAGGAGTACGGGCGGACGAGGCTGGGCTCGGCGCTCCCCATGCGGTGATCGTCTATGTCCATCCCACCATCAGGAACCCATCGTGACGCGCGGGGTGGCCTGGACCGTCTGGCCAACGCGCTCGACCAGAAGTGCCATTTCGTAGCCGACCTGACCGATGTCACACGAGGTGTTGGTCAGGACCGCTAGGTAGGAGCCGTCGCCGACTGCCATGAGCAGCAGGTATCCGTGCTCCATCTCCACGACGGACTGGAGTACCGTACCGCCTTCGAACAGATTCGACACGCCGACGGAAAGGCTCGCCAGTCCGGCGGTCACCGCGGAGAGCTGTTCTGCGCGGTCGACCGGGAGCTGAGCGCTCGCGGCCATCAACAGTCCGTCAGCCGAGACCAGGACGGCATGGGCTACGCCAGGAACCTCGTTGGCGAAGTTCGAAACCAGCCAATCCAGCTGACGGTTCGTACCACCTAGATCGGGGTTCATCGGTCTCCTTTATCTCCGGTTAGGTTCATTGCCTTCATTGCGCGGCCATCCCGGACGCCCTGCTGGTGACGACTCAGGCTGTTGCGGATCGTGGCGGGATCGCGTTGCTGCGGAGTGCGATCGGCGGTGCCGCTCACACCACCCGGCACAAGCCTCCCGCCCGGACTGCGCTGAGGCAAGCCGGCGGCGGTACGCACCTCGGACTGGGCTTCGCTCGCCGCGCGAGCAGCCTCCCAGCCGTCATCACCGGGTGATTCGAAGGACGCGGCCATCTGGTTCCGGTCGGAATTCTCGTCCGTGAGCCACGACGACATCATCTCCGCGAAGATCGGTGTTCCGCCCATCACGGAATCACCTTCCGGTGCCGGCTGCAACCTGGTCTGGAAGAACGACGCAGCCTTGACCGGATTGGACCGGAAGCTGTGCCGACCCGGATCACGCCCTGCCGACGCAGCGTTATCCGGCCCCGCAGGGTCCCGATCCCGTTGCGGCAGAGCCACTCCTGGCCCGGCGTTCGCCTGCGGTACAACACTAGCCCCGGGATCGCGCTGCGGCAGCCCATTCGGCGCAGCCGCGCGTTGGGGCAGGCCGTTGGGCGCGTCCCGCTGCGGTTGACCCGCGGCCGGAGCGCGCTGGGGCAGACCGTTGTCGGCCGAATCCTGCTGCGGCGCAGGGGTTGCGCGCTGGGGCAGACCATTGGCCGGACGGGCGGGCTGGGCACGCTGTGGAAGTCCGCTGGCCGGATCACGCTGCGGCAGACCGCCGGTCTGCTCACGCTGCGGCAGACCATTGGACGGATCACGCTGCGGGAGGCCACCGGTCTGCTCACGCTGCGGGAGGCCGTTGGACGGGTCGCGCTGCGGCAGACCGCCCGTCTGGTCCCGCTGCGGTAGGCCGGTCGACGGATCACGTTGCGGCAGGCCACCGGTCTGCTCACGTTGCGGGAGACCACCGGTCTGATCGAGCCTGGGCAAACCACCGGACTGATCCCGATGCGGCAGGCGCGGCGCGGGATCGCGCTGCGGCAGACCGCCGGAGGCGTTGCCCCGCTGCGGGAGTCCGGTCGCCGGGTCACGCTGCACGGGCTCGGAATCACGCTGCGGCGCAGCGCTGCCCTGACCACGCTGCGGCAACCCGGTCGACTGCGCCGGATCACGCTGGGCGTTCGCGGCATCGCGCTGCGGTAGACCCGTTGCCGGGTCACGCTGCGGCAGGCCACCGGTCTGCTCCCGCTGCGGTAGGCCGGTCGACGGATCGCGCTGCGGCAGACCCGTTGCCGGGTCACGCTGCGGCAGACCGCCGGTCTGCTCCCGCTGCGGTAGCCGCGGCGACGGATCGCGCTGCGGCAGACCGACCGAAGGATCACGCTGCGGGGCGCCATTGGCGCCCGGCGAACGCTGCGGCAACCCACCGGGGGTGCTCCCCCGCTGCGTCTGTGCCGAATCGCGCTGCGGCGGTGCCAGGTCGCGCTGGGGCGGTGCCGCGTCACGCGGCGACTGCGCGGAATCCCGCGACGGCGCGCCGTTCGCACCCGGCTGACGCTGCGGCAGCCCACCACCGGCCTGCGGCGGCCCACCGGGCTTCTGCTCACCCGGGCCCTGCTGGCCCGGCCCGGCGGGCGGGCGCTGCGGCCCACCCGGCGCCAGGTTGCGCTTGGGTAGGTTCGCCGCGGCGAGCTTGCCGCGCTGCGGCACGTTCCCCTGGCCCGGCGCGGGCGGACGCAGCGACGGCGACGACTGCTCGTTCGCGTCCTGGGCCACGCCCGAAGCCATCGAGTTGCCCGGCTGACGTTGCGGCAACCCACCACCGGCACCCGCCGGCGGCCCGCTGGTTCCGGGATCCACGGTGACCATCACGTTGCCACCCGGGGTGCGGGTGATCGCGCGGGTCTGCATGGTGCTGCTCGGCTGCTGCTGCTGCGGGTTCGGTCGCTGCTGCTGCGGTGCGGGCGCGTTCTGCTGCTGCACCTGCTGCGGCGGCACCACCGGGCCACCGGCACCGGCGACGATGAGGCCGACCGGCACGTGCACGGTGACGGTGACGCCCGGATCGCGCGCGGTATCGAAGGTCGGACGCAGGCGCACGGTGAGACCGTGGCGCTCGGCCAGCCGGCCGACCACGAACAGACCCATGTGGCGGGCGGTGTCGGGACCGGGCTCAGCGGTCTGCTCGAGCCGGTGGTTGATCTCCGACATCTCGGCAGGCGGCATACCGATGCCGCGGTCGGCGACCTCGATCAGCAGACCCTGGTCGTGTGCCTGGGCGAAGGTGAACTTGACGTCGGTCTCCGGCGGGGAGGCCCGCAGCGCGTTGTCGAGCAGCTCGGCGAACAGGTGCGCCATATCGGAGGCGGCCGGTTCGACCAGCGAGCCACGCGGTGTGGCGCCGAGCTTGACCCGCTCGTAGTCCTCGACCTCGGAGATCGCGGCACGCAGCACGTCGGCGATCTCGACCGGGGCCGACTTGGTGCGACGCTGCTTGGTACCCGCGAGAATCAGCAGGTTGTCACCGTTACGGCGCATGCGCGCGGCGAGGTGGTCGAGCCGGAAGAGGTTCTCGAGCAGGCGCGGGTCCTTCTCGTCGTACTCCATCGCCTCGATGAGGGTGAGCTGATGGTCGACGAGCGACTTGGACCGGCGGGCCAGCGTCTCGAACATGTCGTTGACCTGCGAACGCATCTGCGCCTGGTCGCTGGCCAGACGCAGCGCCTGACCGTGGATATCGTCGACGGCGCGGGCGAGCTGGCCGATCTCCTCGTCGGAGCGCACCGGCATCGGCTCGAGCGGCACGTCCTCGGGCGCGGCACCGTTGCGGAGCTGGGCGACCTCGTGCGGCAGATCGGACTCGGCGACGCGCAGCGCGGCCAGCCGGAGGCGGTGCAGCGGCACGATCATCGAGCGGGCGACGAACACGGCGAGCAGCAGCGCGGCCAGGATCGTCGCGATGACGACAGCGGTATAGGTCCAGGCACCGGTGGCGGCCGCATCGGTGAGCTCGTCCATCGAGACCTCGATGGCCTTGGTCGCCTCGTTCACGACGCCTTCGTAGGCCTGCAGACTCGAGTAGAGCGAGGTACGCAAGTCGCCGACAGGCAGCTTGCCCGCGGACACCTCGGGACTGCTGATCAGGTTCGCCCGGATATCGGCCTGAGCCTTGAGGTCGGCGATCACCCGATCGCCGTCGGGGAAGCGGTTGGACAGCACATCGAGCAGATGGCTCTCGGTCGCGACACCGGTGAGGAAGGTCTGCGCCCCGGTGTCCTGCCCACGCAGCATCCCGGCCAGACCGGCGAGCTCGTCGACGAGCACCGAACGCGTGTTGAGCGAGTCGACCAGACGCAGCTTGGCCGTGTCCATCACCGGATCGCTCACCTGAGCGATGGTGGACTCCACGATGCTGACGCTGTCCTGGGTCATCTGCTCGACCCCGGAAAGTACCGGCTCGGCGGACGTCGACAGCGCCTTACCCTGCGCGCGCACGTTCTTGGCCTGCTTGACCATCCGCTCCAGCGCGCCGTGCGCGGCAGGCAGATCGGTCAGCCGACCGAGCGAGGTCTCGGCCGCGGCGACGGCGGCGTCGAGATCGGCGAGGTCCTTGTCGGTGACCAGGGTGACCCCCGGACCGGCCGGCACCAACTGACTGCCGGCCACCTTCGCCGTGCCTGCACTCAGCGCGGTGACCGTCGGAATCGTGTCTACCTGCTCGTTGATACTGGAGAGCCGGTTGGCCTCCGAGAACTCGGAGGTAATTCTCGACACGCCGAGCCCGACCGCGACCGCGAGTGGCACGGCAAGCACGGCCGTAACCTTCCAACGCAGGTCCCAGTTGCCGAGCGCCCAGCGTTTGCTGCCGGACCTAGCGGCGTCACGCATCTCCCACTCACTTTCCAAACTGGCCTCGTACCGTACGCCTGAGGCGAACCTCCACAGGCGCGATGGTGGCTCGCCAGTGGCTGCTGGCCGAGAACTACGGCTGGCCGAGAAATTGCGTCTACGACTGCCCGAATAAGTGACATCGGATTCTAACGGATCAATAACTTCTTGGCTGACTCCCGGTAGAGGTCCGCTCGATGACCAGCCCGTTGTAGGCAAAACCAAAGGTCGCGGCACCCCCTCGGGTGTCGCGTGAAGTCTGCCACAATCATCTGGATCTATCGAGCGGGCATCGAAGCGAGGCTAGGGAGTCACGGGGTTGGACACCGAACACGAGTACCGGCCGGTCTATCAGACCAGCCTGGTCGACCCAGCCGACTTCTGGTCCGCCGCAGCTCAGGGCATCGAGTGGGATGTCGAACCGCAGCAGATCGTCGATGCCGCCGATAAGCGGTCGGCCCGGTGGTTCCCCGATGCCCGCCTGAATACCTGCGTGAACGCCCTCGACCGCCACGTCAGAGCGGGCACTGTCGACCAGGGTGGACACGCCGATCAACCCGCCCTCATATATGCCTCCGCTATGACGGACACCACCACGATTTACACCTACGCCGAATTGCTCGACGCGGTGGCCGAGTTCGCGGGAGCCATGCGCGATCTCGGTGTGGTGGCCGGTGATCGGGTGGTGATCTATCTGCCGATGATTCCCGAAGCGGTGATCGCGATGCTGGCCTGTGCCCGCATCGGCGCGGTGCACTCGGTGGTGTTCGGCGGGTTCGCCGCACCCGAGCTGGCCGCCCGCATCGACGACGCCGAGCCGGTCCTGATCATCACCGCCTCGGGCGGCCTGGAACCCAACCGCCGCATCGACTACCCGCCGATCGTGATGGCCGCGCTCGATCTCGCCGAGACCGCGTCGGTACGCACGGTGATCGTGAAGCAGCGGCCCCAGTTCACGACGATCGAGTTCCCGGCCGCCCTGCCCGCCACCGACGTGCTGCCGTCCTCGGAGCAGACCGTCGCCGCGCGCTGGGTCGATTGGGACGACTGCGTCGACGGCGCGGCGCCCGCCGATCCGGTCTCGGTGGCCGCCACCGATCCGCTCTACATCCTCTACACCTCCGGCACCACCGGTAAGCCGAAGGGCGTGGTGCGCGACAACGGCGGACACGCGGTGGCGCTGGCCTGGTCGATGCGCAATATCTACGACGTCGGCCCTGGTCAGGTGTTCTGGGCTGCCTCCGATGTGGGCTGGGTCGTCGGCCACTCCTACATCGTCTACGCACCCCTGCTGGTCGGCGCGACGACGGTGCTCTACGAGGGCAAACCGGTCGGCACCCCCGACGCGGGCGCGTTCTGGCGGATCGTCGACGAGCACGACGTGCGGGTGCTGTTCACCGCGCCGACCGCGTTGCGCGCGATCCGCCGCGCCGACCCCGACGCCACCGCGGCCCACCGTCACGACCTGTCCCGGCTGCGCGCGCTGTTCTGCGCGGGCGAGCGCCTGGATCCGGCCACCTTCGACTGGGCGACGAACACCCTGCTCGCCGATCATCCCGACACCCCGGTGGTCGATCACTGGTGGCAGACCGAGACCGGCTGGCCGATCTGCGCCGACCCGCTCGGCGTGCAGGAACTGCCGGTCAAGCCCGGTTCGGCGAGTGTGCCGGTGCCCGGCTACCGGCTGCGCGTGCTCGACGCGAACGGCAACGCGGTTCCGGCCGGGACCGAGGGCAACATCGTCATCGGGCTGCCGCTGCCTCCCGGCTGCCTGACCGGGTTGTGGCGCGACCGGGATCGCTTCATCCGCTCGTACCTGTCGGCCTTCCCCGGCCATTACCTCACCGGCGACTCCGGCTACTTCGACGAGGACGGCTATCTCTACGTCCTCGGGCGCAGCGACGACGTGATCAACATCGCCGGGCATCGCCTGTCGGCGGGCAGCATCGAGGCCGCCATCGCCGGGCACGAGGCCGTCGCCGAATGCGCGGTGATCGGCATGCCCGACGAGCTCAAGGGCAGCCTCCCGCTGGCCTATGTGGTGCTCAAGCAGGGCGTCGAGATCGACCAGCAGCAGTTGCGCGCCGAACTCGACGACCGGGTGCGTGCCCAGATCGGGGCGATCGCCACCCTGCACGACTCGATCATCGTCACCGGCCTGCCCAAGACCCGTTCCGGCAAGATCCTGCGCAAGACGATCCGCCAGCTCACCGCAGGTGAACACGTCGAAACCCCCGCCACCATCGAGGACCCCCACGTCCTCACCGCCCTGGCGGACCGCATCCTCGCCAACCCACCACTGGGCAGCATCACGTCGGCCACCTCCCCCGACCAGGACAACGACCCGGTCTCCCCTGCCCCGTAGGGATCCGAGGTCTGGGTAGCCCCGCAGGGGCGTCTCGGCCGCCTCGATCCGGACTGACCAGAGGGTGCGACGAAGGAGTGCCCGCCGGGAGGGAAGATCGAGGCCACCAGGCCGAGACCCCGCGGCGCCCGCGCCGCCAGAAATATAAGCTCACCACGTGACTTCCTCTACCGTTCTCGTCGTCGATGACGACGAGGACGTTCTCGCCTCGGTCGAACGCGGCCTGCGACTGTCCGGTTTCCGGGTGCTGGTCGCGCGCGACGGTGGTGCCGCGCTGCGCGCCGTCGCCGAGCAGGCGCCCGACGCGGTGGTCCTCGACATGAACATGCCGGTCCTCGACGGTGCCGGGGTGGTCACGGCCCTGCGAGCTATGGGCAATGACGTGCCTATCTGCGTGCTCAGCGCCCGTGCTTCGGTGGACGACCGGATCGCGGGTCTCGAGTCGGGCGCCGACGACTACCTGGTGAAACCGTTCGAGCTGGCCGAATTGGTGGCCAGGATCAAGGCCCTGCTGCGCCGCCGCACCGACACACCCGAGCCCGTGGCGCCCGGCGCGCTGACGGTCGGGCCGTTGCTGGTCGATGTCGCGGGGTATCGCGCACTACTGCACGGGCGCGAAATCGAGCTCACCAAAAGGGAATTCGAATTGCTGTCGACGCTCGCCCGGAATGCCGGTGTGGTGTTGACGCGAGAACGGCTGCTGGAATTGGTGTGGGGTTACGATTTCATAGCCGATACGAATGTGGTGGACGTATTCGTCGGATACCTGCGCAGGAAACTCGAAATAGATGACACGCCACGGATTTTGCACACGATTCGCGGGGTGGGTTTCGTACTCCGGGAATCGAAATGATCTCCGAACAACCGCTGAAACGTCGTCGCAGACAATCGTTTTCGCTCCGGACAAGAGTCGCGGGGGCGGCTGCGGCGGGCGCCGTCATCATCGTCACGATCGCCGCTTTCGTGGGTTTTCAAGCAATCGAGCGCAATAATGTCACCCAAACCGATCAGCAACTGGAAATCGCTTCGCGCATCGTGCTGATCGAGCCGGTGCTGGCAACCGGGTTCGTCAACCTGACCGGATTGCAGAACACCATGGCGCTCACGGTGCGCGACGACGGCCAGGTGACCGCGTCGAGCTCGACCCAGCTGCCGGATCTGCCCCCCGGCTCACAGACCGTCGAGCTGAACGACCAGCCCTATCGGGTGCTCACCACCACCGAGAACCAGCCCGCGGGTCGCACTGTCTCGCTGGCCATTCCGACCACCGAGGCCACCAAGGCCACCGACGACCAGCAACGCTGGGTCCTCGCGGGCGCGGCGATCGCGGTGGCGGCCGCGGCGGCGCTGGGCTGGCTGCTCGCCGGGCGTGCGGTCGGCCCGATCGTGAAGCTGACCAAGCAGGTGTCGGCCCGCAGCACGGGCGGTGGGCCGGACGAGCACGACCGCCCGGTCGACGGTTCCGGTGTCGACGAAGCGGTGAAGCTGGCCGACGCGGTGAACACCATGCTGGCCCGCGTCGACCAGGCCCAGGCCGAGACCGCCGCCGCGCTGGAAACCGCCCGCGACTTCGCCGCCGTCTCCGCCCACGAACTGCGCACCCCGCTCACCGCGATCCGCACCGACCTCGAGGTCCTGCGCACCCTCGACCTCACCGACGACCAGCGTCGCGAGATCCTCGACGACCTCGCCCGCAACGAGACCAGGGTGGAAACCACCCTGTCCGCGCTGGAACGGCTCGCCCGCGGCGATCTCACCGCCGAGACCGATCACGTCCCCACCGATGTCGCCGACCTGTGCGACCAGGCCGCCCACGACGCCATGCGCCACAACCCCGGTCTGGCGGTGCGCATCGACACCGACGCCGAGCTGGTGACCCGGGGCCTGCCCGCAGGCCTGCGGCTGGCCGTCGACAACGCGCTCACCAATTCGGTGAAGCACGGCGGCGCCACCGCCGCTGTCGTGTCGGCGCATCGCACCGCGCACGACCGGATCGTCATCGCCGTCGACGACAACGGCACCGGCGTCGCGCCCGGCGAACGCGAGGCGGTCTTCGCGCGGTTCGCCCGCGGCGCCAACGCCGCCAAGGGCGGTTCGGGCCTCGGCCTCGCGCTGGTGGCCCAGCAGGCCCAGTTGCACGGCGGGCTGACGTACTTCGAGGACAGTCCACTCGGCGGCGCCCGTCTCGTCATCGACCTGCCCGCGCGACCGGCCCAGTAGAAACACGAAAGCCCCGCACCCACGATGACCGTGGATGCGGGGCCGAGCTCGCTACTTACTTGTCGCTCTTGAAAGCGTCCTTCACTCTGCCCGCCGCGCGCTCGGCAGCTTCCTTCACGTTGGCCGCTGCCTTCTTCGCTTCCGCCTCGATCTTCTCGCCCTCGGCCTTGGCCTTGGCTTTGACATCGTCGGTGTCGGACATCGAACCTCCACTCTCGTGAGTTCCGCGCCTGATCGGCGCGGGGTGAAGACACTCGCGAGAATACCGCACAGTTAACAACCAGCGACTGAAGCTGGAATCAGGGGAGAACCTGCGGGATCGACTCCGGGATGACCAGGCCGATCACCGCGCCGAGCACCGCGCCGGTGATCGCGAAGGAGACGCCCGAGGTGAACGCGCACAGGAAGTAGCCGATGATGAACGCGGCCAGGCCCGGGATGCACAGGATCGCCGCGGTCAGGAAGCCGATGGTGGCACCGGCGGCCGCACCGTTCTGGACGGGGTCGTGGTTACCGGCCTCGGGGTTGGTGGCGATGCTCTTCAGCTCGTCGGTGGTGGCGGCGGACAGCTGCGGGGCGATCTGCAGCGTGCGGCCGTCCTCGGAGACGACCGAAGCCAGCGCGATGTTGTTGCCACCGACGGTGGTCATCGTCAGCGGCAGCTCGCTGACCTTGTCTCCGGTGGCGGAGATGACCGCGACATTGGTGGAGTCGGGCGAGAGCACGAAGCGGCCGTTGTCGACGGTCGCGGAGACGGTGCGCAGGTCCGGCGAGACGGTGGTCTTGTAGCCGACGCCGTCGGCGGCGCCTTCGCCTGCCAGCCCGGCGGCGATCTCGGCCTGACGCGCGACGGTGACATCAGCGGCCGCGGTGCCCGTGGTGACGAGCGACGCCGCGACGACCAGCGGCAGTGCGGCGAAGACCGCACGGCGACCCGCGCGAGTGATGTTGTGGCTGAACATGTTCGGTTCTCCCTCCCGATGCTTCCGAAGAATCCCCGAACCCCCCGGACGAATCGAAAAAATCTCGATGTCGATTGACTCGAGAGTTGTACCGAACCACTACGGTGTTGCGGAATATGTTGTGACACAAGGCATAGTTTGAACAGGTAGCTATCGATCGGCGATCGCGCGCAGTACTCGACCGGCATACCGGCAGCTACCTTGAACAGCCCTTCCTCAACGAACTCTCAGACATCTCCCACGTCCGGCACCGAACTCCGGGATACCGTCGCCGATGTGATCGACAAACGCGCTCGCCTGCTCTGCTTCACCACTGCTCTCGCGCTGGCGGGCGGTGCTGTCGCCTGTTCCGGCAAGGATGCCGCACCGACCGGGATCGCGCTCGTCAACGCTGATTCCGGGCCGACCGGCGAGCGTGTGGCCAAGGCGGTGCAGGATGCGGGTGGCTATGAGTGGACCGTCGCGAAGCCCGGTGAGATCGACGCGGGCGACTACGCCGCCGTGATCACCCTGCCCGCCGACCTCACCGCGTCGATGGCCACCCTCGCCACCCCGGAACCCAAGCGCGCCAGGGTGACCGTCGCCACCCACGACGGCGCCGACACGAACACGGTGAACGGCGCGGTCGATGTGGTGACGCACCGGATCGGCGCGTCCGGCGTCGACGCGGCGCTGGCCGCGGTCTCGCAGGCACGCAACCAGATGACCTCGGTCCAGTTCACCGCCCAGCTGCTCAGCGCGGGCGTGAACGCCGCCGCCGACGGTGCGAGCCAGTTCAGTGGCGGTGCGGAGCAGATGCTCGGGTTCCTCGACTTTGCGAAAGAGGGTGCGGGCCAACTCACTTCGGCGATCGAGCTGCTGAACCAGACCGTCGACGGCGCGGCGAAGCAGGCGAACCAGCTGGCCGATGCCCTCGGCGCCACCGGCGTCACCATCGCCGGCGTCCAATCCAGCGCGGCCGCCATGGGCTCCGGTCTCGACCAGATCCTGCCCCTTCTGAAAGCCCTCCCCTTCGCGGGCGACCCTCAGCTCGCCGACATCATCACCAAACTCGAAGCGCTACGCGGCGTATCGACCCAGGCAGGCACCCAACTCGACGGCCTCAGCGAATTGACCGGCGCCGCAGTAGATCCCAACACCGACCTCGGCACCCTCCTGCGCACCGTCGTGGCCCGCCTCAACAGCGCCCGCGACCAGCTCACCCAGGGCGCCGAACTCGCCAAGGGCCTGCCCACCCTCGCCGAGCAGGGCGGCGCCCAACTCCTCTCGGCCGTCGAACAACTCACCGGCGGCGTCGGCGCCCTGCAGAACATCGTCGGCAACCTCAACACCCAAACCGGCAAGGCCCTCGAGGCCCTCCCCCCACGAGGCCAGTCCCAGCAATCCGCCCTCGCCCTCGCCCTCACCGACCCCGTCGAAGTCGTCCGGGAGTGACAGCACTACGGCCCGGTCGGTTTCGACCGGGCCGCAGGGGTTTTCAGGGTCAGGGCAGGACCTGCGGGATGATGTGCGGTGCGGCCACGCCGACCACGGCGCCGATCAACGCGCCGATCAACGCGTTCGGGAGACCTACCAGGCCGACGCACGGCAGGTAGAGGATCATCGTGGTGATCATCGGGATGCACACGACGGCGGCGACGAGCGCGCCGATGCCGGCGCCGATGGCGGCGGCGTTCTGGACCGGGTCGGGGAATTGCGCGGTGGGGGTGGTCGCGATGGTCTTCAGTTCGTCGCTCGCCTCCGCGGTGGGCCGCGGTGTCACCGTCATGCTTCGCCCGTCGGCCGCGATCTCGGTCGCCAGGGCGATCACATTGCCGCTGACCGTGGTGAACGAGGTGGGGACCTCCCCGATCGGATCGCCGGTCGCGGACTCGACGATGACCCGGGCCCGGTCGGGTGCGAGCAGGAACCGGCCCTCCTCCACCGAGGCGGCTACGGTGCGCAGGTCCGGCGCGACCGTGGTGCGGTAGCCCTGCCCCGCACTCGACAATCCCGCCGCGTACTGCGTCTGCTGGTCGACCTCCGCAGACGCGACCCCGGCCACGCTCACCGCCACGGCGATGGGCAGCGCCACGGCCAGCGCACGGCGAACAACCTTGTGTTGGAACATGATCGAGAATCTCCCTCCCGAAACTCCCGAAGAACCCGGCCCCGGGCGAATCGAACAAGTCACTGTCATGGACAACGCATTGGAAACGAATCACACGGGAGCCGTTGGGCTCCGTCATACGCGGGGCACATTACCCCGCGGCGCGCGAGGCGGGTGCCTTACCCCTGAAACAGCAACGGCCCGTGCCTCCCTGAGG
>NZ_JBHWZY010000052.1:0-15586 GCF_042727815.1 Nocardia sp. NPDC060220 | reverse complement strand
CGCTCGGTACCCATTGCGGTTGCACTCCGATGTCCTCCTCGAACTGGACTACTTCGTGTATCGGGGGGTGGATTACCCGATGATCAGCTGGGCACGCCTGCGCGCCGGACGATCTGTTCGGCATGCCGGAGCACCGGTGCGTCGACCATACGGCCCTCGAACGCGAAGACGCCGCGATGGTTGGGCACCTCCGCCAGCACTCGATGCGCCCAGTCGAGCTCGGCGGGGTCGGGTGCGTAGCCATCGCGGATCACGGCGACCTGACTCGGGTGGATGGCGACCTTGGCGTCGAATCCGACGGCGACCGCATCGCTCGTCTCCGCGGCGAGGCCGTCGAGATCCTTGATGTCGAGGTACACCGAGTCCAACGCGAAGCGCCCGAAGGCCTTGGCCGCCAGCAGCGTCGATGAACGCACCTGACGGGCGACATCGCGGTAGCTGCCGTCGGCGTGCCTGCTCGAGTTGCCACCGAGTCCGGCGACCAGATCCTCGGCACCCCACATCACGCCGATGGCATTGTCTGCCTGCACCGACTCGGTGATCCGCACCGCGCCGAGCGGCGATTCGACCAGCACGATCACTTCGTAGCCGTCGAGGCTGCGAACCTGGTCGGCCGACTCGCATTTGGGCAGCATGACCCGGCGGTAGGCGGTCTGCGCGAGCGCGGCCAGATCGGCCGCGTAGTCGTCGGTGCCGGCCGCGTTGACCCGAATCACGGTGTGCTGCGGGTCGAGCGGGGTGTCGATGAGCGCCTGCCTGGCCGCGGTCTTGTCACCCGCCGCGACACCGTCCTCGAGATCGAGGATCACCACATCGGCCATCGCGGCGGCCTTGGCGAAGCGTTCGGGGCGATCGGCCGGGCAGAACAGCCACGCGGGACCACTCGGCTGCCAGCTCATACTGCGTCCTTTCGGCGGGTGGCCGCTCATGCCTGCGGCGCCTTGCGGACCAGTGTCTTGCGTATCGCGGTCGCCACGATCACGCCGTGCTGGTTGCGTGCGGTGTGGGCCAGGCTGACGATGCCCTCGCCGGGACGGCTCTTGGATTCGCGCTTGTCGGTGACCAGCGTTTCCGCGTACATGGTGTCGCCGTGGAACAGCGGTGCGGGCGTGGTCATCTCGGAGAAACCGAGATTGCCGACCAGCGTGCCCTGGGTGAGCTGGGCGACGGAGAGCCCGACCAGGGTCGACAGCGTGAACATCGAATTCACCAGGCGCTGGTTGAACGGCGGCTGCGCGTCGGCGAAGGCCGCGTCCAGGTGCAGGGCCTGCGTGTTCATGGTCAGCGTGGTGAACAGGACATTGTCGGCCTCGGTGATGGTGCGGCCGGGCCGGTGCTCGTAGATCGTGCCGATCTCGAACTCCTCGAACCACAGCCCGCGCTGGACCACCCGCCTACCTTCGCTCACAGACCCAGCTCCCTTGCGATCAGCATCAGCTGTACCTCCGTGGTGCCCTCGCCGATTTCCAGGATCTTGCTGTCACGGTAGTGCCTCGACACCGGGTATTCGTTCATGAAGCCGTTGCCGCCGAAGATCTGGGTGGCGTCGCGGGCGTTGTCCATCGCGGCCTCGCTGGCGACCATCTTCGCGATCGAGGCGGCCTTCTTGAACGGCTTGCCCGCCAGCATCAGCGCGGCGGCGTCGTAGTAGGCGGTACGCGCGACGTGGGCCCGCGCCTCCATCCGGGCGATCTTGAACGCGATGGCCTGATTGCGGCCGATCGCCTGTCCGAAGGCCTGGCGTTCACCCGCGTAGCGCACGCTCTCGTCCACACAGCCCTGCGCGGCGCCGACGGCCAGCGCGGCGATGGCGATGCGGCCCTCGTCGAGGATGCGCAGGAAGTTGGCGTAGCCGCGACCGCGCTCGCCGAGCAGGTTCTCCTGCGGCACCCGCACATCGGTGAAGCTCAGCGGGTGGGTGTCGGAGGCGTTCCAGCCGACCTTGTTGTAGGCGGGCTCGGCCACGAAACCCGGGGTGGAGGTCGGCACCAGGATGGTGGAGATCTCCTTCTTGCCGCCTGCCTGTCCGGTGACCGCGGTGACGGTCACCAGGCGGGTGATGTCGGTGCCGGAGTTGGTGATGAACTGCTTGCTGCCGTTGATCACCCAGCTCTCGCCGTCCTGCACGGCGGTGGTCCTGGTGCCGCCCGCGTCGCTGCCCGCGTCGGGTTCGGTGAGTCCGAAGCCGGCCAGTGCCTGCCCGCTGGTGAGCTGGGGCAGCCATTCGGTGCGCTGCTTGTCGTTGCCGAAGCGGTAGATCGGCATGGCGCCCAGCGACACCCCCGCCTCGAGGGTGATGGCCACGCTCTGGTCGATCTTGCCGAGTTCCTCGAGCGCCAGGCACAGAGCGAAGTAGTCGCCGCCCATGCCGCCGAACTCCTCGGGGAACGGCAGGCCGAACAGGCCCATCTCGGCCATGCCCGCCACCACCTCGTACGGAAAGCTGTGTTCGGCATCGTGTTTCGCCGACACCGGTGCGACGACCTGGTTGGCGAAATCGCGCACGGTGAGGGCGAGCTGGCGGTATTCCTCCGGCAGCGAACCGGTGGACAGGTAGTCGGTCATGCGGGGGTTCCTTCGGGCTCGGTCGGTGCCGCGGCGGTCTCGGCGACGGCGGGTTCTGTCGCGACTGCCGCGACGACGGTTTCTGCGGGGTGGGCGATGACGCGCACCAGCACCTGGTCCAGTTTCACCTGGGCGCCGGGGAGGGCGAGCACCTCCACCGTGCCTGCCACCGGCGCGGTGAGCGCGTGCTCCATCTTCATGGCCTCGATCACGATCACCGGATCGCCGACGGCGACGGTCGCGCCGTTCTCGACCGGCGTGGCGATCACCGAACCCGGCATGGGACTCCGGATTTCGGCGTCACCGACGTGGGCGGCGTCGCCACGCACGCTCGCCTCGGCGACCTCGCGCAGCACGGCGAGCCCGCCGTCGTGGCTCACCCACAGCTGGCCGTCGGCCTCGGCGATGCGGTAGGTGCGTCGCAGCCCGTCGAGCGTCGACGCGAGACCGTCGGCCGAGACGGTGGCGGTGAGCGTGCGCGGTTCGGGGTGACTCGCCGGTTCGCCGGACTCCGGCTCGTCGAGCCACACGGTCGCCGAAGCCGGTGTGCCGGTGATGAACACGTGGCGCGCCTGGTCGCCCGCGGACAGTCTGATCGATGTCGGGGCGGGTTCGCCGAGGCGCCATCCCGACGGGGTCGACCAGGGGTCGCCGCCGGTGGCGGGCCAGCGTCGCAACCAGTGATGTGTCGCGGCGGCGATGAATTCGTCGTCGGTCACCTCGGCGGGTACGAAGTCGGCGACGCGGCGATCCAGCAGTGCGGTGTCGAGACGGCCGGCCTGTACATCGTCGTCGGCGAGCAGGAAACGCAAGAATTCGATATTGCTTGTCACGCCCAGCAACACGGTCTGTTCCAACGCGCGATCCAGCGCGGCGAGCGCGTCGGCGCGAGTATTGCCGCGCGCGATCACCTTCGACAGCATCGGGTCGTAGTCGCTACCGACCACGGTGCCCACCGAGAGCCCCGAATCCACCCGCACGCCGGCGCCTTCCGGCTCCGACAGCGCGAGCACGGCACCGCCGGTCGGCAGGAACCCGCGACCCGGGTCCTCCGCGTAGACCCGTGCTTCGATCGCGTGCCCGACGAGGTGGATCTCGTCCTGGGTGCGCGCCAGTTTCTGGCCCGCGGCGACCCGCACCTGGCATTCCACCAGGTCGACACCGGTGACCATCTCGGTCACCGGATGCTCCACCTGCAGACGGGTGTTCATCTCCATGAAGAAGAACTCGTCGGGCTGGTCGGCCGAGACGATGAACTCCACGGTGCCCGCGCCCACGTAGTCCACGCTGCGGGCGGTATTGCAGGCGGCGGTGCCGATCCGGGCCCTGGTCTGCGCGTCCAGCAGCGGTGAGGGAGCCTCCTCGATCACCTTCTGATGCCTGCGCTGCAAGCTGCATTCGCGCTCACCCAGGTGCACTACATTGCCGAACTTGTCGGCCAGGATCTGCACCTCGATGTGGCGGGGCCGGTTGACGAACCGCTCCAGGAACAGGGTGTCGTTGCCGAACGCGGCAGCGGCTTCGCGCCGGGCACTCACCAGCGCGGCGGGCAGATCGGCGGGGTCGGTGACCCGGCGCATGCCCTTGCCGCCACCGCCTGCCGACGGCTTCACCAGCACCGGGTAACCGATGTCCGTTGCGGCGGCGATCAATTGGTCATCGGTCAGGCCGGGTTCGGCGATGCCGGGCACCACCGGAACCCCGAACGCCGTCACCGTTTTCTTCGCGGTGATCTTGTCGCCCATCACCTCGATGGCCTTGGCCGGCGGGCCGAGGAACACGATGCCCGCATCGGCCAGTGCCGCCGCGAAGGCCGAATTCTCCGACAGGAAGCCATAACCCGGGTGTACCGCCTGCGCGCCCGAACGTACGGCGGCATCGACGACCTTCTCGATCGACAGGTAGCTCTCGCGCGCCGGCGCCGGTCCGAGCCGCACCGCGACATCGGCCTCACGCACGTGGCGTGCGTCGGCATCGGCGTCGCTGTACACCGCGACCGAGCGAATGCCCATGTCGCGCAGGGTCTTGATCACACGCACCGCGATCTCGCCGCGGTTGGCGACCAGGACGGTGTCGAATTCGACGAGATGGTTCTTGTTCAGCATGTCGCTCACATCCGGAAGACGCCGTAGGAAACGGGTTCGAGCGGCGCTTGCGCGCACACCGAAAGGGCAAGACCGAGCACGGTTCTGGTATCGGTCGGCGCGATCACGCCGTCGTCCCAGAGGCGCGCGGTCGCGTAGTAGGGGTTGCCCTGGGTCTCGTACTGTTCGCGGATCGGGGCCTTGAACGCCTCCTGATCCGCCTCGGACCACGGCTTGCCCGCGCTGTCGAGCTGATCACCGCGCACCGTCGACAGCACCGACGCGGCCTGTTCGCCACCCATCACCGAGATGCGCGCGTTGGGCCACATCCACAGGAAGCGTGGCGAATACGCGCGCCCGCACATGGAGTAGTTGCCCGCGCCGTAGGAACCGCCGATCACGACCGTGAGCTTCGGCACCCGCGCGCACGCGACCGCGGTGACCATCTTCGCGCCGTGCTTGGCGATGCCGCCCGCTTCGTAGTCACGGCCGACCATGAAGCCGGTGATGTTCTGCAGGAACAACAGTGGGATCTTGCGCTTGTCGCACAGCTCGATGAAATGCGCGCCCTTCATGGCGGACTCGGCGAACAGCACGCCGTTATTGGCGACGATGCCCACCGGATGGCCGTGAATGCGGGCGAACCCGGTGATCAGGGTCTTGCCGTATTCGGCCTTGAACTCCTGGAAGCCGCTCTCGCCGTCGATGATCCGGTCGATCACCTCGTGCACGTCGTAGGGCGTGCGCGGGTCGACAGGGACCACGTCGTAGAGCTCGTCCTCCGCTTTGGCGGGCGGGGTACTCGGCAGGACCTCCCACGGTGCTTCGGGGCGCGGGCCCAGCGTGGCGACGATATTGCGGACGATCCGCAGTGCGTCGCGGTCGTCGTCGGCCAGGTGATCGGTGACCCCGGAGGTGCGTGAGTGCAGCAGGCCGCCGCCGAGGTCCTCGGCGGTGACGATCTCGCCGGTCGCCGCCTTCACCAGGGGCGGGCCGCCCAGGAAGATGGTGCCCTGGTCGCGCACGATCACGGCCTCGTCGGCCATCGCGGGCACATACGCGCCACCGGCGGTGCACGAACCCATCACCGCCGCGATCTGGGCGATGCCCTTGGCGCTCATGTTCGCCTGGTTGAAGAAGATGCGGCCGAAGTGCTCGCGGTCGGGGAACACCTCGTCCTGGTGCGGCAGGAAGGCGCCGCCGGAGTCCACGAGGTACACGCACGGCAGGTTGTTCTGCGCGGCCACCTCCTGCGCGCGCAGGTGCTTCTTCACCGAGATCGGGTAGTAGGTGCCGCCCTTGACCGTCGCGTCGTTGGCCAGGATCAGGCACTCGCGGCCCGCGATGCGGCCGATGCCGGCGATCACGCCCGCGCCGGGGCACTCGTCGCCGTAGATGCCGTTGGCCGCCAGCGGGGACAGTTCGAGGAACGGACTACCGGGGTCGAGCAATTGGTCGACGCGCTCGCGGGGGAGCAGCTTGCCCCTGGCCACGTGCCGTTCGCGGGACTTCTGCGGACCACCGAGGGCGGCCGTGGCCAGCCGCTGCCGCAGATCCGCGACCAGGGCGCCGTGCGCGTCCCGGTTGCTCGTCGCGGCCACGGTGCCGTCTTCGGTCTCGTGCGTAACCGTCATCACGCCACTCTTCCCATTCGGTTAATCGCTAATAACTGAAATTCAGGTTAATCTTGACTAACCAAGTTGTCCAGAGGGGGCGGCCACGATGTCGACTACCGAGCCTGTCCAGGCGACCCGCCGCGAGCAGCTCAAGGCCCAGCGGCGCGAGCAGTTGCTGGCCGCGGGCGCCCGGCTCATCGCCGACCGCGGCTTCTTCGGCGTGCGGCTCGACGACCTCGGCGCGGCGGTCGGCATCAGCGGCCCCGCCGTCTACCGGCACTTCGCGAACAAAGAGGCACTGCTGGTCGAACTCCTGGTCGGCATCAGTGAGCGCCTGCTCTCGGGCGGTCGCGCCGTCGTCGACGAATCGCCGTCGGCCGTTGCGGCGCTGACCGCGCTGGTCGACTTCCACCTCGACTTCGCCTTCGGCAACCCCGAGCTCATCCGCATCCAGGACCGCGACCTCGACAATGTCCCCGCCAACGACCGCCGTGTCCTGCGTCGCACCCAGCGCCAGTACGTCGAGATCTGGGTTGGTGTCCTGCGCGAACTGACCCCCGGGCTCCCCGAGGAAACCGCCCGCATCCAAGCCCACGCCGCCTTCGGCCTGATCAACTCGACCCCGCACAGCGCCTCCGCGGCGAGTGCGTCGAGGGCCCGGCCGGTGCTGCGGCAGATGGCCCTGGCGGCGTTGACGGCCGGCTAGTTCGCTTCGGCGCCGGGTCGGTCGAGCTGGTTCCAGAGCCAGCCGGGGCCGACGGATTCGGCGCCGTTGGCTTCGACACGGGTGCGGAGATCGCGGTCGGCGGTGACGACCGTGATCCGTTCGTAGGAGTCGGCCCCGGCGACCACGTCCACGATCTTGTCGTCGCCCGAGCGCTCGGCGAGGACCACCTCCATCCGCGGCGCGGCGGGCGCGGCACCGTCGGCAGCGGCCTTGGCCGCCCCTTCGAGGACGACCGCGACTTCGGTGTTGTCAGGAAGCCGGGTAGTCAGGTCCGCCACGTCGGCGAGAAATCGCCGAGCAGCACCCGCCCTGTCCTTCCACCATCCGTTGGCGCGCGACCCGATCACATTGGCCGCATCCACCACGACGAGATGCCTCGGATCGTTCATCGACCCAGTCTGCCTCGCGTACTGCCGCAGGCGCGATTGTGCGCCGGGGCAGTTACCTTGATATATGATCTATATAGGTCGTATATAACATCAATGTCAGGTGGGGCAATGTCCAAGCTACTGATCGACGTGGATGACGAAGCGCTCGCGGAGGCGCAGCAACTTCTCGGAACATCGACGAAGAAGGAAACCGTCAACGCGGCTCTCGCCGAGGTCGCCAAGCGGCTCAAGCGTGTGCGGGCGTTGAACAGCCTTGCCGAGATGGCGGAGCAGGGCGACTTCGACGTGCTGCTCGACAAGTCCAACTACCGAGCGTGATCAGCTATTTGATCGATACCTCCGCCGCCGTCAGATTCATCGCGAATCAGGCTGTCAAACAGGCGTGGCAGGAGACAGTGACGGCGGGTGCGGTCGCGGTGTGCGATGTCGTGGAGCTTGAACTCCTCTACGGCGCAACGTCACTCGCCGATCGATTGCGAAAGAAGAAGCTGCTCGGTGAACTGTTCGGCTGGGCACCCACGCCCGATGGTGTGTGGACGCGGACACACGAGGTTCAGCAGTTGCTCACCGAACAGGGTCAGCATCGCAGTGCCGGTGCCGCGGATCTGGTGATCGCGGCCACCGCGGAGGCGAATCGCATCACGATTCTGCATTACGACCATGATTTCGAGATAGTCGCCAAAGCAACCGGTCAGTCCACCCAGTGGATCGCGCCACCGGGAACCGTCAGCTGACCTCGCTCGGCACCTCCAGCGTCATCAGCGTGCCGTCGGTCATGCGGTAGACGGCGTCCATGCGGTGGAGGTGGGTGGGGTCGTGGGTGACGAGGATGGTGGCCGCGTGGTGGTCGCGGGCGATGGTGGTGATGAGGTCGATGATGGCGGCGCCGCGTTCGGAGTCGAGGGCGCTGGTCGGTTCGTCGACGACGAGCAGGGCCGGGTCGTTCATCAGGGCGCGGGCGATGTTGACGCGCTGGCGCTGGCCGCCGGAGAGCTGGGCGGGGCGTTTGTGGGCGTGGTCGGTCAGGCCGACCGCGTCGAGAAGTTCTCTCGCGCGGGTACTGGTTGCGTGGCGTGATGCGCGTTTCGGGCCGCCGAGGTGGGCGGTGACTTCCAGTTGCTCGATCGCGGTCAGCGAGGGGATGAGGTTCGGCTGCTGGAAGACGATGCCCATCGACTTCCGGCGGGCGGTCGCCGCGGCTCGTCGGCTCAGCGTGGCGAGATCTGTGGTGCCGGACTCGGTGTCGAGCACGACCGTGCCCGAATCGGGTCGGATCAGGGTCGCGGCGACGGCGAGCAGGCTCGACTTTCCTGAACCGGACGCGCCGGTCACCGCGGCGATCGTGCCGCCGGGCACGTGCAGATTCACCCGGTCGAGGGCGGTGAGACGGTCGGTGCCGTCGGGGTAGGTGAGGGTCACGTCGGTGAGAGTGAGTGCCACAGTGGATCCTTCGTTCGGTCGCGCAGTGCGGTGGATCGGCAGCGCGACTACGGCATCGGTGCGGGCGACGGTCGTCATGGGATCGTCAGCGGGTCGCGCCGAGCGCGGTCAGTGGGTCGGTGGTGAACAGGAAGCGCAGGGCGACAGCGGCGCCGACCAGGCCGAGGACGATCAGGGCCAGCGCGGGGACCAAGGTTGTCGCGGGGCTGAGCACGAAAGGCATCGCCTCGCCCAGGAACAGTGAGGCGAGGGCGGTGATCGCCAGGCCCGCCGTGACGCCCGCGGTCAGGACGATCGCGGCCTGGGCGAGGGCATCACGGACCAGGGAGCCGGTGGTCGCGCCGAGCGCCTTCAAGGTGGCGATATCGGGTTGGCGCTGCACGGTCCAGACCGTGAAGAAGGCGCCGATCACCAGGGCCGAGATGGCGAACAGCAGCACGGTCATCAGGGTGAGTGAGCTGTTCTCGGCCTGGTAGGAGCCGATCGCCTGGACGGCGTCCTTCGCGGGCAGCGAGTGCGTGCCTGCTTCGGCGTCGAGGCCGCCGGGGGCCTCGCCGGTCACCGCGAGCACGGTCGCGGCACCGGCGCGCGGGCTGGCCGCTTGCCAGTCCTGCAGGCTCGTCCAGATCACGGGGGTGTGGCTGTACCACTCGTCGCCGGCGACGTCGGCGACGGTGAACTCGTGCCCTGCCAGCAGCACGACGTCGCCGGTGCCTGCCGACAGCTCGCGAGCCGCCGCCGAACTCAGCACCACGGCGCCGGGAGCGGTAGCAGGGCGATTGCTGAATGCCGATGGGTCGCCGCCGAACAACGCGACCTGCGTCGGACTCGCACCCGCGTGCTCGGCCCTGGTGCGCGAGATGCCGATCGGGGTCGCGTCCGCCGATTCCCACTGCGCGATCTGCTGCTCGGTGAGCACCGAGGAGTCGAACGACGGGTCGGCCCCGGTTTCGGCGAAAACGACCCGGTCGGCGTCGATGCCCTGGACAGCGGAGATGTTCTGGTGCGCCAGCCCAGCGGTGAGGCCACTGAGGAAGCTCACCAGCACCGCCACCAAGAACACGACGGTGGTGATGAGCAGGAAGCGGCCACGGGCGGCCCGCAGATCTCGGAGTGCGACGAACATGACTCCACTCTGTCGTTCTCGTCCGTCGACGCCATCGCACCGGCGCACGAATCGCCGTCCATCCAAGGTCTGGCGGCGTTTACATCTTTCGATGGATGCCCGCGTGGTTGCCGCACATAAGCTGGTCGACGTGCACTCGTCCCCCCTGACCCCGGTGGTCACCACCCTGCGCTTCGGCCTGCATGTGCTGGTGACGGTGCTGGCGGTGGTGGTCGCGGTGCGCGCGTTGCTGCCCGGCGGCGGCGGTCACGGTATCGCGGTGGTCGCGCTGACGGTGGTGTGGTTGCTGGTGTATTTCGCGGGGACCGAGTTCCCGCGCTCACGTTCGCATGCGTATCCCGATGCTGCGGTGTGGGTGTGGCTGGCGGCTCTGACCGTGTTGTGGCTGGTCTTGCTCACGCTCACCGCTGATGCGGTCTACCTGGCGTTCGGGCTGTTCTTCGTCTACCTGCACCTGCTGCCACGGCCGTGGAATCTGGTCGCGGTGGTGTCGGCGACGGCGGTCGGTGTGATCGGGTTCGCGGCGCATCGTGGTTGGTCCGCGGGTGCGGTGGTGGGGCCTGTTCTCGGCGCGCTGGTGGCGATCGGGATCGGGCTCGGCTATCAGGCCCTGCGTCGTGAGGCGGTCGAGCGGGAGCGGCTGATCGACGAATTGATCGGCACCAGGGCGATTCTCGCGGAACAGGAACGGACAGCGGGCAAGCTCGCCGAGCGCGAACGCTTGGCGAAGGAGATCCACGACACCGTCGCCCAGGGCCTGAGCAGCATCCAACTGCTCCTGCACAGCGCTGAGCAGGCCGCACCGGATCATCCTGCGCTGGACCGTATTCGGCTCGCGCGCGAGACCGCCGCCGAAGACCTGGCCGAAACCCGAAGGCTCATCGACGAATTGTCCCCCGCCGCGCTGGACGGGCAATCACTGGCCGAAGCGCTGGAACGCATTTGTCTGCGCGCGCAGTCGCCGACACTGACCACGCAGCTGCTCGTCGAGGGTGAGCCGGAGCGACTGCCGATGCCGGTCGAGGCGGCGCTGGTGCGGATCGCGCAGAGCGCGGTAGCCAATGTGGTGCAGCACGCGCAGGCTGAGCGCATGCGGGTCACCCTCACCTACGACGACACCGACGCGCACTTGGACATCGTCGACGACGGCATCGGCATCGAGCCGGATATGTTGCGCCACCGCCGATCCGGCGCGTTCGGCCTCGCCGCCATGCGCAGCCGCGTCGAGCAACAAGGCGGTGCGATGACTGTCGAATCCGAACCGGGTCACACCGCCGTGTCGGTGACCTTCCCGCTCGGCGCGGCCTCATGATCCGCCTTCTCCTCGCCGACGATCACGCCATCGTCCGTGCGGGCCTGCGCGCGCTCCTCGACTCCGCCGCCGACATCACCGTCGTCGGCGATGTCGCGAATGCCGATGCGGCAGTAACCTTTTGCGCCGCCACCCCCGTCGACCTGGTCTTGATGGACCTGCGTTTCGGCGACGGTCGCTCCGGCGCCTCCGCCACCGCCGACCTGCGCGCCCTGCCCACCCCGCCGAACGTCCTCGTCGTCACCAACTACGACACCGACGCCGACATCCTCGGCGCCATCGAAGCGGGTGCCGTCGGCTACCTCCTCAAAGACACCCCACCCACCGAACTCCTGACCGCGGTCCGCGCCGCCTCGGCAGGCGAAAGCGTCCTCTCCCCAACCGTCGCCTCCCGCCTGATGACCCGAGTCCGCCGAGCCGACACCACCCTCAGCCCCCGCGAAGTAGAAGTCCTGCGCCTGGTAGCCGCAGGCCTGTCCAACCGCGACATCGCCAAACAACTGTTCCTCAGCGAAACCACCGTGAAGTCCCACCTCGTCCACATCTACGCCAAGCTCGGCGTGAAGTCCCGCACCTCCGCCGTCGCCACGGCCCGCGAAAGCGGCGCGATCTAACTGTCGACATGCTGATTCACCTTCGGCGCCCCCGCCGCCGCTGCGCTTACCCTGGGCGTATGGCCTCTCTGTCTGATCCCAAGGTGCGCGAATTTCTTTCCCATGGAACGCGAACGGGCAAGGTGGCGTTCGCGGCGGCGGACGGGCGTCCGCTGGTGACGCCGGTGTGGTTCGTCGTCGAAGGTGACGAGCTGGTTTTCAATACGGGTAAGAACACGGCCAAGGGGCGGGCTTTCGCGCGTGATCCGCGGGTCGCGGTGTGCGTCGACCTCGAGGAGCCGCCGTACGCGCTGGTCGAGGTGCAGGGGACGGTCACCCTGTCCGAAGATCTCGATGAGCTCGTGCGGACCGCTACCGCCATCGCGGCCCGGTACATGGGTCCGGACAAGGCGGAGGAATTCGGCCAGCGCAACGGGGTCGCGGGCGAACTCGTGGTGCGGGTGCGGCCGACGAAGATCATCGCGCAGTTCGATATGACGGGCTAGCGGCTGCCGGTCATCGGGACCGCGTCGGGGCCGGGCGGGGTGGGGTCGTACGGCGGGGGATCGGTGCGGTCGAACAGGGGAGACGAGCAGGTCGCGCCGACTTCCGGGGTGGTGTACGGGTTTTCGCGGAGGGCGACGACGAACTGGTCGATGCGTTCGTCGGTGGCGGAGTCGACGGTGAGCTGGTGGCCCCACGACTGCAGTGAGATCGGGTGGTTCATGTCGGGGATGGGCGACATGAGGGTGTACTGGCGGTCGGTGACCCTGGCGCTCAGTGCCGCCTGATCCTGCGCGCTCACCTTCGCGGGGTCGTAGGCGATCCACACCGCGCCGTGTTCGAGCGAGTGGACCGCGTTCTCGGTGCGCAGGGCCTTCGAATAGACGACGCCGGTGCAGGCCGCCCACTGGGCGTCGTGCGGTCCGCCCACCGGGGGGATCGACGGGTAGGCGACTCGCTGGTTCGGCCGCACGTGCTGCTGCCCGGGCGCGATCTCGGTGACGACGACGCCGCGAATCTGTAGCGAGGGGTCACGATTGTCCGAGGACGGGGCGAAGCTGTCCGCGGTGGCGGTCGCCTGACCGGCGACCTTCTCACCCGAGCATCCGGTCGCCAGCGTGGCGGCCACGACCACGACCGCGCAAGCGCCTGCGCCGCGCACCCCACCGGACCTACTCGAAACCCGCATCGCGGACCCCCGTCTCCTCGTCGCCGACACCTGCCGTCCGACACAGAACCTACTTGTCTCCCCGCGCCGGGGGCACTCCTAGACTCCCGACTATGACTGTGCACTTCATCGGGGCAGGCCCCGGCGCCGCCGACCTGCTCACGGTGCGAGCCGTCAACCTGCTGCGCGACAGCCCCGTCTGCCTCTACGCGGGCACCTACCTCGACCCCGAGGTCCTCGCCCACTGCGCGCCCGGCGCCGAACTGATCGACACCCAGCACCTGAACCTGGACCAGATCATCGACCACCTCGTGCGCGCCACCGAGGCGGGCAAGGACGTGGCCCGGCTGTGTTCGGGCGATCCCTCGCTCTATTCGGCCCTCACCGAGCAGACCCGCAGACTCGACGCCCGCAACGTGGCGTGGGACATCACCCCCGGCGTTCCCGCCTACGCGGCCGCGGCGGCGGCCCTCGGCACCGAACTGACCGTCCCCGAGGTCGTCCAGTCGGTAGTCCTCACCCGGACCCAGGCGCGCTCCACCGCGATGCCGCACGGCGAGGCCCTGGCGAACTTCGCCGCCACCGGTGCCACGCTCGTCCTGCATCTCGCGATCACCCGGATCAGCGTGCTCGCGCAGGAGCTGGTCGCCGAGTACGGCACTGACTGCCCCGTCGCCGTCGTCTATCGCGCCAGCCAACCCGAACAGCTCGTCCTGCGCGGCACCCTGTCCGACATCGCCGATCAGGTGGCGGCGGCCGGGCTGCGTCAAGCCGCGGTGATCCTGGTCGGCCGCGCGCTGGCCACGTCTATCGACTGCGCCCAGTCGCACCTCTACGACCCGGCCAGGGCCCGGTAACACCCACTCCAGCACAGCAGACCAATCGGTGTGATCCATCACTCAGTTGCCGCGGTGCACAGGTCATCCAGCGGGGATGTGAGAACGCAGACAAGCGTCAGCAAACGTGGGTCGCAGGCTTTACCTGGGCCGATGCTCGGCGGCTATGGAGGTGGTTGGTTGCGGGGCGAGCGCACCGGTAGATTGGTGCGATGGTTTGCGACGAGTAGACCGGCGCTGGCGGCCGGACGGTCAGGTGCATGGTCTCGGCCGTGTAACGAGACCAGCCTGGGTGACAGATAGTGCCAATGGACATTTTTGCCTGATTGATTCGAGAACTGAACCCGAGACGCGGGCGCCACGCTTATTCAGGTGGGCGCTCGCGTTCCGGTGTCGTCGGGGAGCGCCTGACCGGGTGTTCCGGAAGCGAGGTTTGGGTTGGACCGGCTGGATTTCGGCGGAAACGGCGAAACTGGTGACGGACGTGGAGGCTCCTCGGAGTACTTCCCGCTTTCGCCCGCACAGCTGGGTATCTGGTACGCGCAGCACGTCGACCCACAGGTGCCGATCAACATCGCCCAGTACGTCGACCTGCGTGGACGCCTCGATGTCGCCGTGCTCGAGCGCGCGAGCGCCGACGCGGCCACCGACCTCGAATCGGGCTGGCTGCGCATCGTCGAGGTCGACGGTGAGCCGATGCAGACCATCGACCCCACTCAGGACGCGACGCTGATCTATGTCGATCTGCGTGGCGAGGCCGACCCCGAAGCGGCCGCCGCCGCGTGGATGCGGGCCGAGTACAGCCGCCCGCTCGACATCGTCAACGACCGCCTCGTCCAGGCCGCCGCGCTGCAGCTCAGCGATGACCGCTGGTACTGGTATGCCCGCGTCCACCACATCGTGCTCGACGGTTTCGGCGCCAACAACTTCGTCAACCGCACGGCACAGCTCTATACCGCCGAGGTCACCGGCACTCCGGCCCCGCCGAACAAAGCCACCGATCTGCGTGCGCTTTACGAGTCCGAGCTCGTCTACCGCGACAGCACCCGCTTCCAGTCCGACAAAGAGCATTGGGCCCAGCGGGTAGCGGGCCTGGAGGAGGGCAGCAGCCTCACCGGCCGCTCGGCCCCACCCTCGCCGGTCAACGACGTCACCAGCGCGGCGCTGAGCACCGCCCAGGACGAGCTGCTCACCGCGGCGATCGCCCGGCACGACAGCACCGCCGCACCGCTGCTGATCGCCGGTTTCGCGGCGTACCTGGCCCAGATCACCGGCACCTCCGACGTCATCCTCAGCCTCCCGGTCACCGCTCGGACCACCGCGGTGATGCGCCGCTCGGGCGGTGTGACCTCGAACATCGTCCCGTTGCGCCTGCGCGTGGGCCACGACACCACGGTCGCGCAGTTGCTGCGCTCGGTGACCACCGAGGTCTCCGGCGCCCTGCGCCACCAGCGCTACCGCCACGAGGACATCCGCCGTGATTCGGCGGGCGAGGGCATGGTCTCCACGGAGTTCTTCGGCCCGTGGGTCAACATCATGCTGTTCGACAACCACCTGAGCTTCGGTGACATGGAGGGCACGCTCAACGTGCTGTCCACGGGCAGCATCGAAGACCTGGGCGTCAACTTCTATCAGTCGCACGGTGGCACTCGCTCCCACATCGACTTCGAGACCAACCCGAACCTGTACTCGGCCGCCGACGCGCAGACCCATCACGGCCGGTTCCC
>NZ_JBHWZY010000051.1:0-15599 GCF_042727815.1 Nocardia sp. NPDC060220 | reverse complement strand
GCTTGCTCCTTCGTCACCTACGCAACGGCCTCCCATCGGCGGGACGGCCGCGAACCGCCGCTTCGCGGCGAGCCCCTCCTCGAGGTCGGGGCATGCGTGGCTGGTGTGCAGTCTAGGCGGCGGCCTGATCGTTCGCTATCGGGTGCCGGATTCGGTCAGCTGGCGCTCGACCGAGGCCGGCATGTCGTCGGCTTCTTGCAGCCCGAACTTGTTGTGCAGTGCCACCAGCGGCTTCGGCGCCCACCAGTTCCAGGTGCCCATCATCCGCATGAGCGCGGGGGCGAGCAGGCCGCGGATCACGGTCGCGTCGCTGATCACCGCGAGTGCGCAGCCGAGGCCGAACAGCTTCATCATCGACACGCCGGAGCTGGCGACGCCGAGGAACACGATGCTCATCAGCAGCGCGGCGGCGGTGAAGATGCGTCCCGTGCGGGCCACGCCCATCGCGACCGCCTCGGTATTGCCCTCGGTGGTCTTCGGCCCGGCCAGCCATTCCTCGCGGATCCGCGACAGCAGGAAGACCTCGTAGTCCATGGACGCGCCGAACGCCAGGCTGAACATGAGGATGGGCATGGCCAGGTTGAGGGTGCCGGTCGCGGTGAAGCCGAGCAGGCCCGACAGGTGGCCTTCC
Source organism: Nocardia sp. NPDC060220 (assembly GCF_042727815.1). Classification (NCBI taxonomy): domain Bacteria; kingdom Bacillati; phylum Actinomycetota; class Actinomycetes; order Mycobacteriales; family Nocardiaceae; genus Nocardia; species Nocardia sp. NPDC060220. Next base: position 14,968 of record NZ_JBHWZY010000051.1, on the reverse strand, counting down.
TGGAAGATCCACACCATCGCGCCGAACGTCGCCGCCAGCGACAGGATGTTGAGGATCAGTGCCTTCACCGGCAGCACCACGCTGCCGGTGAACAGGAACAGCAGCACCAGCGTGGTGAGCGCGATCAGCGCGCCCGCCAGCGGCAGTTTGCCGGTGATCGCGTTGACCGAGTCCTGGTTCAGCGCGGCCGAGCCGGTGATCAGGGCTTTCGACGGCGCGGGAACGGCGCGCAGGGTGTCGAGTTGGTCGCCGCCCGCGTCGGAGTAGGGGTCGACCGTGGTGGCGACCGACAGGTAGGCGCCGTGTTGCGGGTCCGTCATCTCGGGCACGCCAGGGGCCACCCGCAGCCCGTTGCGGTACACCGCCGCGCTGCTGAGCACGGCCGGTACGTCGGGCACCTTGGACAGGTCGCGGGCGTAGGTGTCGAGTTCGGCTGTGCTGCCCCGGAATTCGGGTAGCACGATGGTCGCGCTCGAGGCCAGGTCGGCATCGAATTCGGTACGCAGGATGTCGCCCACTTCGCGACTGGCGACATCGGTGGGCAGCGACCGGTCGTCGGGGTAGCCGAACTGGACACCCAGGAACGGCGAGCCGAGCAGCAGCAGGAACGCGGTGGTGGCCAGGGCGATCGGCAACGGACGCTTCATCACCGCGTTGACCAGGCGATACCAGAAGGTCTGGCGCGGTTCCTTTTCCGTCCTCGGGGCCAGCCGGAACAGCCGGCGCATCGGTGCGCGCAGGTCGCCCGAATCGATGCGGTGACCCACCAGAACGAGCAGGGCGGGCAGCACGATCACCGCGGCGGCCGCCGCGGCGGCGACCACGGCGATACCCGCGTAAGCGAACGACTTGAAGAAGTACTGCGGGAACACCAGCAGCGCCGACAGCGAGAGCGCGACGACCAGCGCCGAGTACACGACCGTACGACCGGCGGTTTGGATCGCACGGGTCACCGCCGCGGTCGGGGTAAGGCCCGCCGCCAGCTCTTCGCGATATCGACTGACGATGAACAGGCTGTAGTCGATCGCCAACGCCAGTCCGAGTGCCGTGGTCATGTTCAGCGCGAAGATCGACACATCGGCGAGCGCGGTCAGCACCCGCAGAATGCCCAGCGACGCCGCGATGGCGAACAGCCCGATCGCGACCGGCAGCGCGGCGGCCATGAGGCTGCCGAACACCAGCGCCAGCAGCAGGCCGGTGATCGGGATCGCGATCGCCTCGGCGATGATCAGGTCTTTGCTGATCTGGGTGTTGATATCGGCGAAGGAGGCGGCGAGCCCACCGGCCTTGACCGTCACCGGACCGCTCTCGACCTGTAGTTCTTCGCTCAGCTGGGCCGCCCGGACGGGCAGTTCGGCGTCGTCGCCCTCGATGCTGGCCAGGATGAGCGCGTGGGTGCGGTCCTTGCTGAGCATCGCCTGTTTGAGGTCGGGGCGCGCGGTCCAGTACGACTGGACACCGCTGACGATCTCGGGATGTGCGCCGAGGACGGCGAGCGCGCGGTCGGCGGCGGCGCGTGCGGCGGCGGAGTCGGCCACACCCTCGGCGGTGATCGTCAGGACGTAGTTGGGCTCGCTGCCGGGGAAGTGTTCGCTCAGGTATTGACTGGCCTGGACCGAATCGAGATCGGAGGTGACGAATCCGCCCGATTTCATGTGCGAGTGCACGGTGGCGCCGATCGCGCCGCACAACACCATCAGCACCAGCGCAACCGCGACCACCCATCGTGGTCGGGCAACGGCGGTGCGGGCGATTCTCGTCAACATCGTCGGGTGCCCTCTGCTCGGAAACGTTCGAACCGTCACCGTATCCCGCGTCGAATTATATCCGATACCGCCTCGGGGTGGAGGTCGGCCGAGTACCATCTCCGCCCCTGGGTGGACGCGGAGGACGGCCCACAACCGCTAGCGGTGTCTCAGGTATCGCGTGCCCGCAGGATTCGGCCGCCGACCGCGCCGAGGCCGATCCGCCTGCCCTCGGTGCCCGGCGCGGTGGCGGTGATCGTCACCTCGTCGCCGTCGGCCAGAAATGTGCGGGTCTGATCCTTCACTGTGATGGGCTGTGTTCCACCCCAGGACAATTCGATGAAAGACCCGCGCTGGGACGGCTCCGGCCCGGAGATGGTGCCGGAGGCGTAGAGGTCGCCGGGCCGGATCGAGGCGCCGTTCGCGGTGAGGTGGGCAAGCATCTGCGCGGGTGACCAGTACATGCGTGAGTAGGGCGGATGCGCGACGACCTCGCCGTTCCAGGCGACGGTCAGGTCGATGTCGAGGCCGAAGTCGCCGGTACCGCGCAGGTAGGGGAGAGGTTCTGGGTCCTGTGCGGGTAGCGGCACCCGCGCCTGGGTCAGCGCGGCCAGCGGGGTGATCCAGGCCGAGAGCGACGTGGTGAACGACTTGCCGAGGAAGGGGCCGAGCGGCTGGTACTCCCAGGCCTGGATATCGCGGGCAGACCAGTCGTTGACCAGGGCGACGCCGAACACGTGCTCGGTGAACTCGTCGACGGTGACCGGTGCGCCGAGCGTGGATCCGGAGCCGACGACGAAGCCCAGTTCGGCCTCGATGTCCAGCCGCTGCGACGGTCCGAAATCAGGTGTGCCCGCGGCGGTTCGGCGTTGTCCCCGCGGCCTGATGACCGGGGTGTCCGAGACGACGACGGTGCCCGCCCGGCCGTGGTACCCCACCGGCAGGTGCCGCCAATTCGGCAGCAGCGGTGCGCTGTCCGGACGGAAGAGCCTGCCGAGGTTGGTGGCGTGGTCGATGCTGGCGTAGAAATCGACATAGTCGCCGATCCGTACCGGCAGTGCCATCCGCACAGCGGTCAAGGGATACACGGCATCGATCGGCAGCGCCGTGTCCGCGAGCGCGCGCAACCTCGCGCGGACCTCACGCCAGCGGCCGGAACCCTGCGCCAGAAACGCGTTCATCTCGGGGCGAGCGAACACCGGATCATCCAGCAGCACAGCCAGATCGAGCACCATATCGCCCAAGCGGCAACCGACCCGGAGGGCACCGCCGGGGGGTGCGAATACGCCGTAGGGCATATTCTCCGGCCCGAACAGCGAGTCTTCCGGTACCTCCACGCGCAACACCTGCGCGCCCGTCATCGGCCGCCGTCCACGCCGCTGCGCTCACTCATGCGAGCCCCGGCCCGCGACCGGACCAGGTCCACGCGTACGCGGGATCTTCGCAGGCCAGCGCCCCTTCGCCGAGTTGCAGCGGGCGGAACGTATCCACCATCACCGCCAGCTCGTCGAAGAACTCCGCCCCGATACTGCGTTCATAGGCACCGGGCTGTGGGCCGTGCGCGTAACCACCGGGATGCACCGACACCGAACCCTGGGCGATACCGGAACCCTTGCGCGCCTCATAGCTCCCGCCGCAATAGAACATGATCTCGTCGGAATCCACATTCGAGTGGTAGTACGGCACCGGAATCGACAGGGGGTGATAGTCGACCTTGCGCGGCACGAAATTGCAGATGACGAAATTGGTGGCCTCGAAGGCCTGATGCACCGGCGGCGGCTGATGAACGCGGCCGGTCAGCGGCTCGAAATCGGCGATGTTGAACGTGTACGGGTACAGGCAGCCGTCCCAGCCGACCACATCGAACGGATGCGTCGCGTAGGTCATTCTGGTGCCGATCACCTCGGTGCCCGCCCGATGCTTGACCAGCACCTCCACCTCGGTGTCCTCGACGAGCAGCAATTCGAGTGGCCCGTGCAGATCCCGCTCGCAATACGGCGAATTCTCCAGTAGCTGACCGAACTTCGAGAGATAGCGCTTGGGCGGGGTGATGTGGCTCGATGCCTCGATCACATACGCGCGCAACGGTTCCTCACCCATCGGCAGCCAGCGGTGGGTCGTGGCGCGCGGCATGAGCACCTGATCGCCCTGGCGGACCGGCACGATCCCGAAGACGCTCTCCACCACGGCCGCACCGGATTCCACGTACACCAGCTCGTCGCCGATGGCATTGCGGTACAGCGGGGACGCGCCCTTGGCGACCACGTACGAGATCCGCACATCGGCATTGGCCAGCAGCAACCTGCGCCCGGTCACCGGGTCCGTCGTCGTTGCCGTATCGCCGGGAAACAGCAGCGGCAGCCGCAGATGCCGGTGGTGCAGGGGATGATTCGGCGTCAACGTCTGGTCGGGCAGCTCCCAGACCGTAGCGTCGACGATCGCGGGCGGCAGCGCGCGGTGATACAGCAGCGAGGAGTCCCCGGAGAACCCCTCCTCGCCCATCAACTCTTCGTAGTAGAGGTTGCCGCGCGCATCCCGATGCTGCGTATGCCGCTTCGGCGGCACCGTTCCGACCCTGCGATAAAACGACATGAGGCGCGCCTCCCGCTACGTTGCAGGCTGAAACTTCCACCTCCAACGTAACCGAGAACGCGTGGCGGATCCGTCAGAATTCGGCGATCACCGGTGCGTGGTCGCTGGCGCCCTTGCCCTTGCGTTCCTCGCGATCCACCGAAGCGTCCTTGATCTGGTCGGCGAGGGCGGGGGAGGCGAGGATGAAGTCGATGCGCATGCCCTCTTTGCGGGGGAAACGCAGCTGGGTGTAGTCCCAATAGGTGTAGACGCCGGGGCCGGGCGCGAACGGGCGCATCACATCGCGGAAGCCGATGTCGAGCATGGACTGGAACGCCTCGCGTTCGGGCGCGGACGTGTGGGTCTTGCCGACGAACAGTTCCGGCGCCCAGACATCGTCGTCGGTGGGGGCGATGTTCCAGTCGCCGACCAGCGCGATCTTCGCCTGCGGGTCGTCGGCCAGCCAGCCTGCCGCCTGCGCGCGCAGGGTCGAGAGCCAGTTCAGTTTGTAGGTGTAGTGCGGGTCGGCGAGCGTGCGCCCGTTGGGGACGTAGAGGCTCCACACCCGCACCCCGCCGCAGGTCGCACCGATCGCGCGCGACTCGACCACCGGCGATTCGATCAGCGAATCGCCGGCGTTCTTGTCGAAGCCGGGCTGATCGGGGAACGCGAGCTCGACATCGGTGAGCCCGACCCGCGACACGATCGCGACACCGTTCCACTGATTGAGCCCCACGTGCGCCACCTCGTACCCCGCCGCCTCGAACTGCTCGAACGGGAACTGATCGTCACGGCACTTGGTCTCCTGCAACGCCAGCACATCGATGTCGTGACGGTCCAGAAAAGCGATCGCCCGATCGACGCGGGAGCGGATCGAGTTGACGTTCCAGGTGGCGAGACGCACGGTTGTGACGGTCCTTTCGAGGCTAATGACTCTGCGGGGCGGCGTAGCGATAGGCGTGGTGCTCCATGAAGCCGAGTTCGCGGTAGAGGGCGAGGGCGCCGGAATTGCCCACCTCCACCTGGACGTAGGCGTGGCTCGCGCCCAGCTCGGCACCCCACCGGATCAGTTCGGCGCACAGCAGCGCGCCGAGTCCGTTGCGGCGGTGCGCGGTCGCCACGGCCACACAGGTGAGCCCGACCCAGCGCCGGCCGTCGGGGGCGGTGGTCACCGCGCCGCGGCCGATGGACAGGGGTTCGGGCAGGCCGAGGGACGCGAAACCGAGAGTGCCGTCCAGGACCGAGGTGAGCACGGCACGGTCCGGTTCGCGCACGGAGGGGTCGAGGGGAATCTCGCCGCGGTAGCGGTGCGTTCGCAACCAACCGTCCTCTGGCTCGTCGGTGATGCGCACCATCGACGGTCCCTGCGGCAGCACGAAATTCGCGATGTCGAGACCGAGGACCACGGTCTCGCTCCAGGTGTTCCAGGTCGGCGGGACGGGAGCGAGCCGGTCGGGCAGTTGCAGCAGCAGCGGCAACCCCTGACTCGTGTACCAGTCCGCGATCTTGCGCATGGTGTCGATCGACAACACCGCGGGCACACCCGACTCGCCCAGCGGCACCGCCGAATTCGCGCGCCCGGTGTAGCCGTTGCCCGCTCGTACCAGCCAGCCGTCGATCCACAGGTGCGCGCTGCCCGGCCAGGCCATGGCCGCCGCGGTCTCCAGCGACCGGATCTCCTTGGTCCGAATGGGCCTGGGCCCCAGCGCCTTCAACGCCACAACGCGATCGGCGGACACCGAGACCAGCTCACCCTCGGCGGTCCGCACCGACGGCGGCGTGAGCGACACCAGTTCGCCGATCACGTCGGTGAGTGGCTGGGGATAACCCGCGGGCAGCTGGTACCGCATCACCACCCGGCGGCCGAGGGGGATATCAGTCGTCATGACCGAACGGATCAGGAACCGTTCCCGGGATCCAGCTCAGACCCGGTGTGCCCCAACCGTTTCGCTTGATCGCCTTCTTGGCGGCGCGGGCATTGCGGCCGATCAGCACGTCGACGTAGAGGAAACCGTCGAGGTGGCCGACCTCGTGCTGGAGCATGCGCGCGAAGAAGCCGGTGCCCTCGAGTTCCACGGGCTCGCCGTTCGCGTCGGTCCCGGTGACCTTCGCCCAGTCCGCGCGACCGGTCGGGAACTGCTCGCCGGGCACCGACAGGCAGCCTTCCTCGTCGTCGTCGGGGTCGGGCATGGTCTCGGGGATCGCCGAGGTCTCCAGCACCGGGTTCACCACCACGCCCTTGCGGCGGAGGGGATTGCCGGTGGCGTCGAAGTCGGGGCAGTCGTAGACGAACAGGCGCTTGCCGACGCCGACCTGATTGGCCGCCAGGCCGACACCCTTGGACTCTTCGAGAGTGTCGTACATATCCGCGATGAGCTCGGCCAGCTCCGCGGGGGTCTCCGTCACCTTCGCGGTGGGGTTGTGGAGAACGGGGTCACCGACGATCACGATCGGGAGAATTGCCATGCTCGCCATTATCGCCGCTGGCGCGGGCGGACGATCGGCGGACCCCTGTGGGCCGCGCCACCCCTACTGGCCTTCAGTCAACACGCCGTGACATGGGTCGAAGGATCGGGGGAACCCGTGGTTGAATGACGACGGTATCTACCCATCTCGTGATACTCGGCGAGGGAGCAAGATGGACGGCGCAGCAGCTCGGCACATCGCGCAGGGCCACACTGCGGGCGAACAGGATTCGGCCGCCGACGAGAGCACCGGTCTGAGTCGTCGTGAACTCGACATCCTGGACTTCGAGCGCAAATGGTGGAAATACGCGGGCGCCAAGGAAGACGCGATCCGCGAGCTGTTCGCCATGTCGGCCACCCGGTACTACCAGGTCCTCAACGCTGTCGTCGACTCCGACGCGGCGCTGGCCGCCGACCCGATGCTGGTCAAGCGGCTGCGCAGGCTGCGAGCGAGCAGGCAGAAATCGCGTGCGGCCCGCAAACTCGGTTTCCAGGTCTGACATGACGGCCACACACCCTTCGTTGCGACTAGGGTTGGGCGGGTGAGCAACCCGAACCCCACCCCCGGCGGCCCGCCGTTGCGCGCGCTGGCGATGGTGTTGATCGCGCTGGCCATTGTCTTCGCCGGTCTGGGTGCGATGTCGCTGTCGAACTCCGATGCCGTGGCATCGGATACCGAGCAGACCGAGACCACCACCTCCAGCGCGGTCGCGCAGGCGCCTGCCACTACGCCCGCGCCGAAGACCACCAGCGCGGCCGCCGCCCCGACCACCACCACGACTTCCGTCGCACCGACGACCACCACCACGGCACCGGCTACGGGCGGCACGGATCAGACGGTATCGGTGCGGGTGCTGAACAACAGCCTGGTCGCCGGCCTGGCCGCGCGCACCGCGAGCGAACTGACCACCGCGGGCTGGACCAACGTGAGCACCGGCAACTACAGCGGTGAGAACCTGACCACCACCACCGTGTATTACGGCGGCGGCGCGCGCGACAAGGCCGCGGCCACCGAGATCGCCGAGCAGGTCGGCGGGACGGTCGCGCCCAAGTCGGGGGACACCTCGCCGGGTGTCGTCGTCGTACTGACCGGTCGCTGAACCAGGCGCGGCACGCGGTGCCGTAGGCCGTGTCGCCGCTGTGGCATCATCTTGAGCGGTATAGCCCCAGTCCGATAAGGAGTCCCCTGATGGCCACGTCGACAACTCGTCGCCCGTCCTGGCGCATTGTGACCCCGGTGCTCGCGGTCGCCGCGTTCGGGCTCGCAGCCTGCACCAACAGCCAGGAGTCGAGTGACGTCAAGGGCACCACGCCGCCGGTGTGGACCAGCTCGGCGGCACCCGCGGGCGAAAGCGGCGGTCATGGTGGCGGTCACGCCGCACCGTCGGAGACCGCGGCTCCCGGCCACGGCGACGACCACGGTGGCGTGGCGGGCGGCCTGAAGACCTCGCTCAAGAACGGTGCGGGCGCCGAGGTCGGCACCGCGACCATCGTCCAGGAGGGCGGCCACCTGGTCGTCACCGTCGAGGCGCGCGGTCTGACGCCCGGCTTCCACGGCCTGCACTTCCACCAGAACGGCACCTGTGAGGGCGACTTCGCCTCGGCCGGTGGGCATCTGCAGGTCGGCGGTGCCACCGCGCACCCGGCCAGCGGTGACCTCACCTCGCTGCAGGTCGGCGCCGACGGCTCCGCGAAGCTGGTCACCCGGACCGACTCGGTCACCCTCGACAACGTCAAGGGCAAGGCGCTGATCATCCACGGCGGCGCCGACAACTTCGGCAACATCCCGCCGCGCTACACCCGCGAGGGTGGCACCGGGCCGGACGAAACCACGCTGACCACCGGTGATGCGGGCGCCCGGGTGGCGTGCGGCGTCGTCGGTTAGCGAGACACTCCCATGGCCGGGGCATTCGAGTCGGTTTCGTTTCGCGGTTCGCCCCGGCCGACCATCGGCATCGAATGGGAGATCGCGCTCGTCGACAAGGTGACGCGGGATCTGTCCAACACGGCTTCGGCGGTCTTCGACGCGGTCGGTGACCTGCGCGCCCACGACGGCACCCAGCAGGTCACCAAGGAACTGCTGCGCAACACGGTCGAATTGGTGACCGGCGTGCACGACACGGTCGGCGGCGCGGTCGAAGACCTGCACGGCACCATGAACGCGGTGCGGCGCGCGGCCGATCCGCTCGGTGTCGACCTGTTCTGCGCGGGCACCCACCCGTTCGCGGCGTGGTCGGCCCAACAGCTCACGCGCTCACCGCATTACGACGAACTGATCGAACGCACCCAGTGGTGGGGCCGCCAGATGCTCATCTGGGGCGTCCACGTGCATGTCGGAGTGTCGCACCGGGACAAGGTCTTTCCGATCCTGAACTCGCTGCTGCTGTCGTATCCGCATCTGCTCGCGCTGTCGGCGTCGTCGCCGATGTGGTCCGGTGACGACACCGGCTACGCCAGCAACCGGGCGCTGATGTTCCAGCAGTTGCCGACCGCCGGGCTGCCGTTCCAGTTCGAGAACTGGCGCCAGTTCGAAGGTTTCGTGCACGACCAGATGAAAACCGGTGTGTTCGAACAGCTCGGTGGGATGCACTGGGATATCCGGCCCGCGCCCAAGTGGGGCACCATCGAGGTGCGCGTGTGCGACGGGCTGTCCAGCCGCACCGAACTGGCCTCGGTGGCCGCGCTGATCCACTGCCTGATCGTCGACCTGGATCAGCGCCTCGAGAACGGCGAGCAACTGCCGACGCTGCCGCCATGGCATGTGCAGGAGAACAAATGGCGCGCCGCGCGCTACGGGCTCGACGCGATCGTGATCGTCGACGACGCCAGCAATGAGCGTTTGGTCACCGACGATCTGATGGATCTGCTCACCCGGCTGGAGCCGACCGCGAAGCGTCTCGGCTGCGCCGCCGAGCTGGCCGCGGTGGCTGACATTCCCCGTCACGGTGCCTCCTACCAGCGGCAACGCCGGGTCGCCGCGCAGACACAGGGCGACATGGTCGCGGTCGTCGACGCGCTGGTGCGCGAGCTGGACCAGTAGCGTTCAGCTGCCCGGGGAGATCGCGTTCACCCGCCGTTTACGATGGTCGGATGCTTGTCGAACATCCGCGCGACGTTGCGGGGGGTGCCGCCCTCGGTTCGCGTCTGCGTGAACCACGCACACTCGCCGTCGTCGGGGTGGCCGCAGTGCTCGCGCTGCTGGTCGGATTGCAGATCGTCGCGTGGATCATGGGTTTCGACGGACCGCTGGCCAGCCTGGCTCGCGACTTCGTCGGTACGCCCAAGTCGATGTCGGTGCCGTGGGCGGGACTGGTGCTCGCGCTCGTCGGGATCTCCACGCGCCGCCGGGTGTTCGCGCTGGCCGCCGCGATCGGGATCGACGCGGTGTGGGTCGCGCTGCGACTCATCGACGGCAAGCCGTTCACCGTCGGCAACGGGCCGACGATCGTGCTGGCCGCGCTGGCTGTCGTCGCGGCAGTGCGATGGCGGGGTCGTGAACGCCGCGACGCGTTGACGGCCGTCGCGCTCGGTGCGCTGCTGGTGCTGGCCACCAAGGTCGGCGATGTGTGGCTGCACCTGACTTCGGCGGTGCGGCCCACCGTGCTCGACGAATACGTGCTGCTCGCCGATCACGCGCTCGGTGATCCGTCGTGGGTCGTCGGGCGTGTGCTGGATGTGCTCGGGCCCGAGGTGTACGCGGTGCTGCACTGGGTCTACATCGAATTGCCGGTGGCCGCGATCGCGGTGGCGGTATGGCAGTTGCGCACAGTGGTCACGACCGGGCAGTGGCCGACCCACTACCTGGTGCGCACCTTCCTGGTGCTCGGTCTGGTCGGGCCGCTGTTCTACGTGCTGTTCCCGGTGGTCGGGCCGATGTTCGCGTTCGGTGCCGACGGGCACGGCTTCCAGGTGGGCAATTTCTGGCCCGCCGCGATGCCGCCGCTCGATTCGAACCCGGCCGCGCTCACCTTCGACGAGTTCACCCCGCGCAACTGCATGCCCTCCATGCACACCGCGTGGGCACTGTCGCTGTTCATCCACACCCGGCGCGATGTCGACGGGTCGCGAGCCCCGGTCTGGATGCGCTGGGGCGGGGCGTTCTGGCTGGCTGCCACGGTCATCGCCACACTGGGTTTCGGGTATCACTACGGCGTCGACCTCGTGGCGGGCGCGGTGCTGTGCCTGACCGTCGAGTCGGCGCTGCGCGCGCCCGAGCGGGGTTGGGGCGGCTTCCGGATCCGGCTGGTCGGCTTCGGGGTGGCGGTGTTCGCGGGGCTGCTGCTGTCCTACCGGTACCTGGCGGTGCCGATGGCGGAGTATCCGGTGGCGGCGGGCGCGATCGTCATCGGGTTGCTGGCCGCGGTCGCGATCGCCTTCCACAACACCTGGTTCGCCACCGCGCCCGCACCGGCCCTCGAGCGAATCGCGACGCCCGCCACCTAGAACAACCCGTCGCGGTGGCGCTGTTCGCGGTAGGCGGTGCGGCCGATGAGATGGGCGATGACCGGCGCGGTGATGATCGTGAACAGGCCGGTGAGCACGAGCATCCAGACATTGACGTCGTCGCGGATGTCGATGCCGGTGCCGACGAGAACCAGCATGAGGCCGACCACCTGTGGTTTGGTGGCCGCGTGCATCCGAGTGAGGGTGTCGGGGAAGCGGACGATGCCGATCGACGCCGTGAACGCGAGTGCGCAGCCGGTGAGGATCAGCACCGCCGACACCCATTCCCAGACGCTCATCGGTCGTCCCTGACCCGGAATCGGGTGACCGCGGCCGAGCCGAGGAAACCGACCAGCGCGAGGGCCACGATCGCCGGGATCACCGTGGTGTCGCCGCTGTAGGCGGCCCACACCGCGAGCCCGGACGCGGCGATGGCCATCAGTGAATCGATGCCGACGACGCGATCGAGGGTGCTCGGCCCCGCGAGGACGCGGTAGCTGGTGATCACCGCGGCGGCCGTGAGCAGGACGGCGGCGATGACGGCGACGACAGTCATGGTTGCACCTCCGGTGGTGTTTCGACGCGGCGGCGTTCGCTCGGTCGTTCGAAGGCATTGATCATCAGGTGTTCCAGGCGCCGGGTGGTGCGGTAGAACTTCACCACCGCCTCGTCGCTGCCCACATCGAGCACGTGGACATAGACCACGCAGCGCGCGCGGTCGAGTTCGAGGACCATGGTGCCGGGGATCAGGTTGAGCAGATCGGTGCACATCACCAGCACCAGATCGGACTGGATGCCCAGATGCACGCGCAGCACGCCGGAGACCGGCGGGCCGCTGGGCCGAATCGCGAACCAGGCCACCTGCAAGCTCGATTCGAGCGCGTAATAGGTACCGACAGCGATCAATTCGAGAAACGACAGCGGATGGAAACGCCCGGACACCGGGACCAACGGGAGGGGCAGGGCGAAGACCACGATCAGTGCGACAACGGACCCGGCGAGGGTGTTGGCCAGACTCAGATCGCCCCACAGCGCGACCCAGACGGCGGTGAGCCAGATCAGCACGGCGACGCGAAGGATATTGTCGCGATTCACGAATCGGCTCATCGCAGCACCGGGCCGAGGACCGAGTCGATGTAGACCGACGGGTCGTTCAGGTCGCCGGCGGCGCGCTCGGCGATGCCGAGGACCGGCCCGGCGAACACCGTGAGCGCGAGGCCCGCGGAGACGAGCCCGATGGTGGCCAGCACCATCAGGACCGGCATCCGGCCGGGATCGGTGCGATCCTCGTAGTACACATCGGTCGAATCCTCCACCAGTGTCGGTAGATTCGCTGCGGTGAGATGACCTTCCGGCGCCTCTTCGCGTGGTCGCCAGAACGCTTTGCTCCAGACCCGCGCCACCGCGTACAGCGTGAGCAGGCTCGTGATCACCGAACCCGCCACCAGCACCCACGCCAGGACGCTGCCCTCGGCGGCACCGGCTTCCAGGAGTGTGACCTTGCCGATGAATCCCGAGAAGGGCGGGATACCACCGAGATTCAGGGCAGGGACAAGGAACAGCACGCCCAGCAGCGGACTGGCGGTGGCCAGTCCGCCGATCCGGCGCAACGACACCGAACCGGCCTGGCGTTCGATCAGTCCGACAGCGAGGAACAGCGCGGTCTGCACCAGGATGTGGTGGGCCACGTAGAACACCGCGCCGGTGAGGCCGGCGGTGGTGGCGAGACCGATACCGAACACCATGTAGCCGATATGGCTGACCAGTGTGAACGAGAGCAGTCGCCGGATATCGGTCTGCGCGATGGCGCCGAGGATGCCGACGATCATCGTCGCCAGTCCGCACACCAGCAGGATGTTGTCGAACGCGCCGTCGGGGAACCAGAGCGTGTGCGTGCGGATGATCGCGTACACACCGACTTTGGTGAGCAGACCCGCGAACACCGCGGTGACCGGGGCGGGTGCGGTGGGGTAGGAGTCGGGCAGCCAGCTCGACAGCGGGAACACCGCCGCCTTGATCCCGAACGCGACCAGCAGCACCGCGTAGCAGGCGGTGCGCACGCCACTGGGCGTCGCTTCCAGGCGCACGGCCAGTTGCGCGAGATTCAGGGTGCCCGTCGCCGCGTAGGTGAGGCCGATGCCGATCAGGAAGATCAGCGACGACACCATCGACACCATCACATAGGCGATGCCGGTGCGGATCCGTTCCTCGGTGGCGCCCACGGTGAGCAGCACGAACGAGGCGACGAGCAGGACCTCGAACCCGACGAACAGGTTGAACAGGTCACCGGCCAGGAACGCGGTCGACACGCCCGCGGTCAGGACCAGATAGGTGGGCCGGTAGATCGAGGTCGGCTGGTGTTCGCCACCATCGGAGATGTTCTGTCCCGCACCGTAGATCGACACCACGAGCAGCACGAAGGCCGAGACCAGCAGCATCGCGGCGCTGAGCCGATCCACCACCAGCGTGATGCCGATCGGGGTCGGCCAGCCACCCACCTGCACCGCGGTGGTGCCGTCGCGGTCGGCGAGATACAGCAGCAGGGCGCTGATCAGCAGCACCACCGACAGTGCCGTCAGCGTGATCATCGCCTGGAGCCGTGGGCGGCGGCCGAACACCAGCGTCGCCGCGGCGGCGAGCAGCGGAACCAGTACGGGCAGTGGGGCGATGGCGGGCAACAGTTCCGGGGACAGGGTCACTGTTCGGGATCCTCCCGTTCGCGGCGGGCGGCGACCTGGGCGTCCTCGGGGTCGTTGGTCACGTCTTCGGTGGTGGTCAGCATGTAGGAGCGATAGGCCAGCGCGAGCACGAAAGCCGCCAGGCCCATGGTGATCACGATCGCGGTGAGCACCATCGCCTGCGCGAGGGGATCGGCCATGCCGTCGGGGGAGGTGTCGGCGCTGCCGAGGATCGGTGGCTTTCCGTCCGGGCCGCCCATCGTGAGGATCAGCAGGTTCACCGCGTTGCCGAGCAGGATCATCCCCAGCAGCATCTTCGACACCACCCGCTCGAGCAGCAGGTAGACACCGCACGCGGTGAGCACGCCGATGGTGATCAGGAGAACGAGGTCGGCACTCATCGGATTTCCTTGTCCAGGCGGGCGCCGAGGCTGCGCAGGACGTCCAGCACCAGCCCGACGATCACCAGATAGACGCCGAGGTCGAAGAACATGGCGGTGACCAGTTTGAGGTGACCGAGCAGCGGCAGCGTCACCTCGATGATCGCCGAGGACAGCGGCGGTGCGCCGAGCAGCAGCGACGCGGTCGCGGTGCCCGCCGCGAGGGTGAGGCCGGCGCCGAGCAGGTGCCCGGCGTCGACCGGGAGCGCTTCGCCCAGTTCGTATCGGCCACCCGCCAGGTAGCGCAGGGTCAGGGCCAATCCGGCGACCAGGCCACCCGCGAAGCCGCCGCCGGGCGCGTTGTGGCCGGCGAAGAAGAAGTACACCGACAGCACCATGATGGTGGGGAAGACCAGGCGGGTGGTGATCTGCAGGACCATCGAGCGATCGCGGCGATCGAGGAGGCGGGCGGCGGGCAGCCAGCTCACCGCGTCGGGATCGTAGTTCGGGGAATCGGCGGCGCGGGGTGCGCCGCCGCTCTTCCCGCCGAGCTGCACGCACCGCGTCCAGTCGCTGACGTACGCGTCGTTCAGCCAGGGGAAGGTGAGCTTGACCCTGCCCTGGCGCAGCGGGTCCTGCACGTCGGTGACGACGGCGTTGGCGACGCTGGGCAGCCGGGAGGCGCC
>NZ_JBHWZY010000050.1:0-15642 GCF_042727815.1 Nocardia sp. NPDC060220 | reverse complement strand
GCCAGGCGCCGACCAGCAGCACGATCACCGTGGTCAGCTTGCCGATGAAGTTGGAGAGCCCGACGTAGTCGCCCATCCCGCGGACCGCGGTGGTCGTCGCCTTCTGGTACGCCGAATCCTCGACGCCGAGGACCTCCTCGTTGCGATGTTCGCGCCGGAACGCCTGCACCGCCCGCATGCCGCTCATCGACTCGACGAACTGCACGACAACGCGCGAGATCGCCCCGCGCGTGCGCCGGTAGCCCGCGCGCTGACGCCGCTGCGCCCACCGGGTGACCAGCACCAGCGGCACGAACCCGATCAGCACGATCGAGGCGAGCAGCGGGTCGAGCCAGATCAGCAGGGCCGCGATGGTCACCACCGAGATCACCGCGCTCAGCGCCTGATTCAGCGCGCCTTCGAGCAGTTCCTGGAGTGCTTCGATATCGCTGGTGAGCCGGGTGACGACCTTGCCCGAGGTGTACTTCTCGTGAAACGACACGCTCAATCGCTGCGTGTGCCGGAACGCGCGCACCCGCAGGTCGAACAGCACCCGCTGACTCAGCGACCCGGAGGCCCGCAGGAAGGCGAACGTGGTGAGCCCCGACAGCAACGTCACCGCGACGAATCCGGCGACGGTCGCGATCATCGGCGTCCAATTGCCCTGGCGACCTTGGCTGATGCCGTGGTCGAGCCCGTAGGCGATGAACAGCGGCAGCGACACCTTGGCCGCGTTGTCGAGCAGGATCAGGACGAAGGTGAGAATCGCCTGCTTGCGGTAGGGCCGCACCAGATCGAGGAGCAATCGCCGGGATCGCCCGGCCAGCACCAGGTTTCCGGTCCCGGTGACGGCGTCGTCCTCCTTGGCGATACCGCGCCAGTCGGCCGCCAGATCGGACTTCTCCTCCGGCACTTCCTTTTCCGTCGTCACCGTCTCGGTGCTCATGCTTCACCTCCCATCAGTTCGCGGTAGTGGCTGCTCGTGCGCAGCAGTTTCTCGTGGCTGCCCTCGGCGACGATGCGTCCGTCGGCGAGCAGCGCGACGCGGTCGGCCAGCGCGGCAGTGGACGGCCGGTGCGCGACGAGCAGAGTGGTAGCGCCGGAGAGCACCGCCCGCAGCTGATCCTGCACGCGCTCTTCAGTTTCCACGTCCAGCGCCGACAGCGGGTCGTCGAGGACCATGATCCGGCCGTGGGCGGCGGTGTCGCCGGTGAGCACAGCTCTGGCCAGGGCCAGACGCTGACGCTGGCCGCCCGACAGACTCATGCCCTGCTCACCGATGCGGGTGTCGAGCCCCCACGGCAACGCGTCGACGAATTCGCTCGCCTGCGCGATATCGAGCGCCTGCCGCACGTCGACATCGGTGGCACGCGCGTCGCCCAGTGCCACGTTCTCGCGCACGCTGGCCGAGAACAGCACCGGTTCCTCGAAGGCCACCGTCACCACCCGGCGCAACTGCGCCAGGCGCAGCGTGGCGATGTCGACACCGTCGATGGTGATCCGGCCGCCGCTGACGTCGTAGAGCCGGGGAATCAGCTCGAGCAGCGCGGTCTTGCCGCTACCCGTCGCGCCGACGAGCGCGACCGTCTCCCCCGGCCGGATCCGCAGCGAGATCTCTTCCAGCACGGTGTGTTCCGGACCGCCCCCGGATCGCGGGTAGGCGAAGCGGACCCGGTCGATGACCAGTTCCCCGCGCAGCGGATCAGGTAGTTCCGCCGGGTGTGGCGGGTCGGTGATGTCGAGCGGGGTGTCGATGATCTCCCAGAATCGATCGGCCGCGGTGCGTGCCTCGAACAGCTCCGACAGCAGGAAGCCGAGCCAGATGATCGGCCACTGCAGGAACGTGGCCAGCGTGATGCTCGCGACCAGCGTGCCGATCGTCATCGAGCCGTGCACCACCGAGTAGCCACCCACCCCGAGCGACACCGCGATCGACACGGTCGGCAAGGTCACCAACGCCGCCCACAGCGTGGCGTCCAGGCGCACCTTCTCCATTTCCGTGCGCTGCAGCTCGCGCGAGAGCGCGGTGAAACGCGTCCCGAAGAAGCGGCCGCGCCCCAGCGCCTTGAGCACCCGCACGCCCTGCGCCGATTCCTGGGCGATGGTGGCCAGGTCGCCGGACTGGTCCTGCGAACGCCGCGAGGCCACCTCGAAGCGGCGGACGAAGCGCGCGCAGAACAGCGTCAGCGGCAGGGAGGTCACCGTGAAGATCAGTCCCACTTGCCAGTTCATCGCGAACAACACGATCAGCCCGGTGGGCATGATCACTCCGTTGACGATGAGGAACGGACCGGCGAACGCGACGAACCGGCGCAGCACCGACAGATCGTCGATGGCGCGCGAGAGTAGCTGACCCGACTGCCAGCCGTCGTGGCGGCCGATCGAGAGGGCCTGCAGTTGCGTGAAAAGCTTGGCGCGCATGGTGATTTCGAACATCGTCGAGGGCTTGGACACCAGCCATCGCCTGCCCCACATACCGAACGATTCGAGTGATCCGAGCAGGAAGATCAGCGCGACCGGCGCCAGCAGACCGACGAAATCGCGCCGCGCGATCGGCCCGTCGACCACCCGTGCGATGACGAGCGGAATCGCGATCGCGGTGCTCGCGGTAACAATCGCCAGCGCGTTGGCCAGCAGCAGCGGCGCCCGGTAGGGCCGGAGAAAGGGCAGAAATCGCCGCAGCGACCGCATTCCCCCACTCGACTGCGGCGACGGCCGCTCCGATCTGTCGGCCTCCGATTCGGCGGCCGCCAGCTCTGATGTGACAGACAAAACTCCCCCTTGATGTCCGGTCGGCTGGGTTGGTTTCCGGTACGGACGCCAGGTGATGTTCGCACTTGGGTCCGACAAGTTCGGCCCATCAAGAGTCCCAGAGCACCCCCACCCCCGGCCACCGATTTTCCTCGGCCCGAGCCCACCCGTCTACCCCCTGCCGAGCCACACGGCACCCGACGTCGGGAAGGATTCGTTCGCGGCCCGCACCTGTTCAGGGGACCGATACAATTCGCCCCAGGCGCGAGGGAACGGGTCGCTGAAGAGCGGACCACCCGGTGGCCGCTAACCCGAGCGCGCCGGCGCTCCGAAAAACACAGGAGTCTCGTTGTCGCGGATGGTCGGGTTGTTCGCCGGGATCGGCGGGCTCGAACTCGGTCTGAGCAGGCATGGTTGGGCGTCGGAGCTGCTGTGTGAGATCGATCCCGGTGCCCAGGGTGTCCTCGCGGCGCGGTTCCCCGACACCGACCTGCACGGCGACATCACCCGCCTGCGGTCGCTCCCCGCGGGCACGGAGCTGGTCGCGGCGGGTTTCCCGTGCCAGGACCTCTCACAAGCCGGGCGCACCGCGGGCATCACCGGTCGTCGATCCGGCCTGGTCGATGAGGGGTTTCGCCTCGTGCGCAGGCAGCGCGGGCCGCGGTGGCTGTTGATCGAGAATGTCCCGTTCATGCTGCAGCTGGGTCGCGGCGCGGCCATGCGCCACATCACCGCCGCGCTGGAGGAGCTCGGGTACGCCTGGGCCTATCGGGTCGTCGACGGTCGCGCGTTCGGCTTGCCGCAACGACGTCAGCGCGTGCTGATGCTGGCTTCGCGCACCGAGGACCCCCGCCAGGTGCTGTTCGGCGACGACGCCGGTCCCCTCGACTACGGCGATCCGGACTGCGATCCGTGCGGCTTCTACTGGACCGAGGGTGTGCGCGGCCTCGGCTGGGCGGTGAACGCGGTGCCGACCCTCAAGGGCGGTTCCGGTCTCGGCATCGCCAGTCCGCCCGCGGTCCGGTTGCCCGCGGGCGAGATCGTGACGCCGGGGATCGTCGACGGCGAACGATTACAGGGGTTCGACGCCGACTGGACCGCCCCCGCCCTCGATGTTCCCGGCGTGCGCCACGGTCATCGCTGGAAACTGGTGGGCAACGCGGTGAGCGTGCGGATGGCGAACTGGGTCGGCGAACGCCTGGCCGCGCCGTCGGACCCGCTGACCGTGGGAGAGCCGATAGCCGCGGGCCAGCCGTGGCCGAGCGCCGCCTGGGGACACGCGGGCGTCGTGCACCGCGTCCCCCTCTCGACCTGGCCGGTCCACGAGCCCTACGAGGACCTGAAGAACTTCCTCACCGAGCCCCGCCTGCTCTCTCCCCGCGCGACGGCGGGATTCCTGCGCCGCACCGAGATGGGAAGCCTGCGCTTCCCGCCCGGATTCCTCGACGACGTCCGGGATCATCTCGACCGCATGGGCGGCTGGGCGGCATGAGCGCGCGGCGGGCAGACAACCGGGAATCGCCCGACGAGTCCGCCGCCTCGTCGAGGTCATCCGCTGCGCGCAAGCTCGTCACCGACGCCGCCACAAGCGCGCGCATGTCCAAGCAGCGACGCGCTGATACCGCTCCCGAGCTGGCACTACGCCGCGAATTGCACCGGGCGGGCCTGCGCTATTTCGTCGACCGTCCGCCCATCAAAGGTCAGCGCCGCCGCGCGGATGTGGTGTTTCCACGACTGCGCATCGCCGTCTACGTCGACGGCTGTTTCTGGCATCGCTGCCCTGACCACGCGACCGATCCGAAGAACAACGCGCAGTGGTGGGCCGACAAGCTGGCAGGCAATGTCGCCCGCGATCGCGCCACCGACATCGCGTTGACAGCGGCGGGCTGGGCGGTCATCCGGGTGTGGGAGCACGAAGATCCGCAGGCGGCGGCCGAGCGGATCACCGCACTGGTGAAACGCTCCAAACCTGACCCGTGATTATCGAGTTCTTCAGCGACGACGCGGACTGCGTTCGGCGCGAACCCGCACCCGTGCGCGCGACGAATCCGCCGCGACGAATCCGGACACGGCCAGCGCGAGGATCGTGGCAAAACCTGCCAGCGCGATCATGTAGCTCATCGAGGACCTCTCCGTTGGTTACCAAACACCCTGCACGGCGAACCTGACAGCAACCTGTGCGTGCCTGTGATGCCACGATGAAACCACGTCCTCGCTTTCGACGCGCCTGATCCGGGCGGTGGCGGCCGGACACGCACAATGGTCGGTGTGACCGAATTCGCACGGCACACCCGTGGCTACTCGTTGCTGATCGCGCTCGCGATCGCGATCGCGGGCCTGTGCTACTCGTCCTGGCTGCTGGAATTCGCGCTGCCGATCGACACCGACCCGGTCAACGACTTCCTCAGCGAACTCGACGCCGAGGGCAAGCCCTACCGTGAGGTGTTCGGCACCGCCGACACCGTGGTCGGCCTGTTGCTGATCCCCGCGGCGCTGGGTGGACTGCTCGTTTTCCGGCGCCGCCGGCTGACCACGATCGGCTGGACAGCGCTGTTGTGTTTCGGCGCGTCCACCATCGCCGACGCCCTGCTCCCGCTCCACGACTGCGCCCCGGGAGACAGCGCGTGCGGCGGCGACAGCGGACTGTTTCCGCAACTGCATCAACCGCACGCGCTCACGAGCACACTGGCCGTCACCTCGATCGCGGTGGCGGCGTTCGCCTTCAGCGCCGCCGCCTACCGCTACCACCGCTGGCGGATCCTGCGGGAATTCGGTGTCGCCGTACTGGTTCTCGGATCGGCGGCGACCATCTGGATGATGGTCGCCGACAACCTGTCCGGCTCCTACGCGCTCGGCATAGCCCAGCGAATCCAGGTCGGAACCATGTCGCTGTGGTTACTCGCCCTGGCCACCGCGGTACTCGTCGAAGCCCGCGAGTGGACTACTTGACGGTGATCTTCACCGTGTAGCCGTCGATCTTCGCCGGCAGCTTGGTCGTGTCCACCGCGAGCACCTCACCGGTGTCCTGCGCACCGTTGGGCAGCGTCTTGGGCTTCAGCCCGAACGGGGGCTGTTCACCCTGACTGGCGGCCAGGCCGAAGTCGCTGTCGTTGGCGATGTAGATGGTCTTGCCGCCGTCGAGCGTGGCGATGCCCTCGATCTTGTCGTGACCGAAGAACCTGCCCTTCTCGTCGAGTGCGGCGACCAGCGCGGAGAGGTCGAGGTTGCTCTTCTTCGCGACCGGGGTGACACCCGCCTTGGTCATCGCGGCGACGGCTTCGGTGGTCGGGGTGACCCCGATCAGCGTCTCCAGGGGCTTGCCGTCGATCAGCAGGCCGCCCTTCTCGGCGTCGTAAGTCGCGCCCGGCACGGCGGACTGCGGGCCGACATCGGTCGCGCCCGCGATGTCGATGGTCCAGATCTTCTTGTCCGACTTGGGCGCGAGGTTGCCGTCACGCTCGTCGACCAGGAACGTGGTGGCGCTCAGCGCGGTGATCTCCGAGACCGCGACCTTCGACTGCTTCGGGTTTTCCAGCGGGTACAGGAATTCCTTCTGCGCCTTGGTCTTCAGATCGACGGTCACGATCCGCGCGAACGGCACCTCCTTGGCCGAGCCGCTCAGTCCGGGGGTGTTGAGCGCGCTCTGCACCATGCCGACCAGGGTGCTGCCGTCGGGAGTGATGGTCAGCCCCTCCATGCCCTGGTTGGGTGTGCGCAGCGCGATCTCCTTCGGCAGGCCGCTGCCGGGCGCGAGCCGCTCGATCTCGGTGCCCGTGGCATCGAAATGCACCAGGAACGGACCGTATTCGTCGGAGATCCAGAAGGTGCCGTCGGCCAGTGCGACGAGGCCTTCGGGATCGATGCCGTGATCGGTGGGCGGCAGGACATTGCCCTGGAGGTCCTTGATGGTCTCGCCGGTGCTGGCCGAGGTGTCGACCTGCCCGTTGAACGGCACACCCGACTTACTCCGCAGCTCGATGCTCGACTGCAGCACGGCCTTGGTGTCGACCAGCTTGAACCGGCCGATCTTGGGCACGAAATTCGGTGTGGGCGAGAGCTTCTCGTTCTTCGCCGGACCGTCGACGTTCGGGCCGCGGTCGGTGAGCCCATAGAACTCGTCGGTGCTACCGGGCACCGCGGTCCAGGCCGAGCCGAACCCACTGCCCTGCACCGTGGTGCCACCGAACTCGCCGAGCACCGGAATATCGGTCGTGTAGAGGCGAACCGCGTCGGTGGTGGTGACGGTGAACTGGTCGAGACCGGTGTAGCCGGCGCTCGGGGTGTAGACGTAGGCGCCGTCGGCCCGGCGGGTGACATTGCCGTGCTCGGGCTCGAGGCTGACCCCCAGCACCGCGCTGGTACCCGCCTTGGCGACCAGGTCGTCGAGCGAGATCACCAGCGGCTGGTCCTTGCCGGCGGTGAAGCCGGCCGCGGAGTCCGGCGACGAGCAGCCCGCCACCACGGCGGCGGCGCACAACGCGGCGGTGAGAGGGAAAAGACGAAGGCCTGGACGCGCGTTCATTTGCCATGCATACCGTCGCGATCCGACCACGAGACGACCGGGAAATGAATTGTCCTCCACCACGCGGTGGACCATTCTGGCAACCATGACCACAACTCGGGTGAACATTTCCTCAGCCTCCGATTTCGAAGATGTCGTCGGGTATTCGCGAGCGGTACGGGTCGGCGACCAGGTAGTCGTCAGCGGTACCACCGCCGCTGTCGCCGGTGGTGGCGCTGTCGGCGGCGACGATATCGGCGCCCAGACCCGTGAGGTCCTGGCTCGCATCGCCGCCGCGCTGGAGCAGGCCGGGGCAAGCGTGCGCGACGTGGTGCGCACGCGCATGTTCGTCACCGATATCGCCCGCTGGCCCGAGGTCGCGGCCGCCCATGCCGAAGTGTTCGGCACGATCCGCCCCGCGGCCTCCATGTATGAGGTCACCGCGCTGATCGCCCCTGACCTGCTGGTGGAGATCGAGGCCGACGCGATCATCGCTAGCTGAATCGTCACACGGAGCCGCTCCGGCGATCCGGCGTCGACGGCCGATCATCCCCAGTTGTCCACAGGTTCGGAGTTGTCCACAGAGCAGGTTCGACGCCGTCGTTCTCGCGTCCGCGGCGACGGCGGCGCACTACCCTCGAATCCGTGACCAGCGAAACGGCTACTCCCACCGACCTGCTCGATCAGGTCGCCGCCTCCACCGCGCGCTTCGACGCCGCCATCGGCACCCTCACCGATCCGGCGTTGGCCGAACCGTCCCTGTTACCGGGGTGGACGCGCGGTCACGTGCTGGCGCACATGGCACGCAATGCCGACAGCCTGTTGAACCTGCTGCTGTGGGCCCGCACCGGCATCGAGATGCCGCAGTACCCGAGCGTCGCCATTCGTGATGCCGATATCGAGGCAGGCGCACCCCGACCGCTGACCGTGCAACACGCGGACTTCACCGCCACCGCGCACCGCTGGCAGGCCGTCGCCACCACCATGCCCGCCGCCGACTGGCAGGTCGAGGTCCGCAACCGCCAGGGCGGCACCCTCACCGCCGACCAGATCCCCTGGATGCGCCTGCGCGAGACCGAAATCCACCACGTGGACCTCGACGTCGGCTACACCGCCGCCGATTGGCCGGCCCCCTTCGTCGCACGGCTTCTCCCCGAGACCATCGCGGACCTCTCCGCCAAGCTCCTTCCCGAAGCCACCCCCACGTTCGACATCCAGTCCACCGACACAGATTTCATCGCCACCGTCGGCCCTGGCCGTCCCCACCACACCGTCCTCGGCCCCGCCACCGCCCTCCTCGGCTGGCTCGTCGGCCGTACCTCAGGTAGCGACCTGACCGGCCCCTTACCGCCGCTCCCGGCTTGGAAGTAGTCCCGACAGGGAAACCTCGCGACCTACGAAAGAATCTTCGCTCCAGCACAGTTCGGAGGTTCCGCGTGGTCAGCGAATGCCGATTTTCGGGTCGGTGAAGCGGTTGGTGAAGATCTCGCCCGCTGTCAGCGCCGGTGGGATCGCCGCACCGCCTGCCACCAGGATCGGCCGCAGGTCCTCGAGGTTGCGCTGGGTTCGAGCCTGCTCGTAGGTGCCGAAGGAGCCGTCGGCCTCGTTGGCCAACAGGCCGAGCTCGACGAGCTGCTTCGCGGCGAACTCCGCCTCACCTGCCGGATAGGGAGTGAATGCCGGTGTGCGAGACACGATATCGACGACCTTGGCATTGGCGTCGGCTGGTGCGGAGCCGAAGTCGGCGCCGGCCTGCTGCACGATCGGTACCAACTTGGCCAGACACGGTGCCAGTCCGTCGACTGTGTCGGCGCGCACGGTGAGATTCGAGGCATAGGTGTCGAAGCCGGAGTTCTTGATCAGGTCGTAGGCCACCGGCTTGTTCCAGGCACGGGCCTCGTGCTCGTAGACGTACGGTTCCGCGCTGGCGAAACCCTGCTGGGCGATCGTCGGGTCGGCGACGAAGCGCGCCGGGGCGCCGTCGTATCCGGTATCGATCTGCGACTGTTTCAGCAGGCCCTTGGCCACCAGCCACTGCGGAAAGATCTGCTCCTTCGACACCACAACGGGCGCGTTCGAGCGGCCGATGTCGGCGATCGAACGCCAGTCCGGGTGACTCGCCGGATCCCACATCAGAATGGACGGGCTGTACTTCAGCAGCGGCGTGACAGCGACGACAGACTTGGCGGCACTCGCCGCGATCACCTGCTCGCCGTGCACCACCCCGAGCGTGACGGTGTCGTCGACGTACATGCGCGAGGGGACGGACTGGAAACCGATCGCGGGCCCACCCGCGCGCAGCTGCAACCGCACACCGGTGTCCTTACCGCCTGCCACCAGCGGCCCTTCGACCGACTTGGTCTCCCCGTCCACGCGGTACCCGGGCCCGAGCAGCTGGAACAACCCGCCCTGATCGGATTGCGGCTGCCACTGCAGCTGGATGGTGACCGTGTCCGGGCACACCCCGCGCAGTGTCTGCGCGGGCGCCGCGGGTTCGAGCGCGACAGCGGCGCCACCCTGATCCGGGGAATCGGTGCCGCAACCGGCGACGGCGAGCAGCGCCGCCAACAGCACTGCTCCCGAGGTCGCGGCGCGCCTGCGGTGTCGGTGGTTCTGCATGTCGTCCTCCTCGTCGTCGCGCCCTTCTGCGCGACGACTACATGCAACTTGCGGTCGATTTCCGGACCGTTACGTACTCACTACATGTCTGCTCTTCCATCAGTTCTGTAATGCGGAGGCAATACATGCAATAGACCCTGAAGAGATGACGTCCCCGTTCACCGTCCCCACCATCGACATCACTCCCTTTCTGACCGGCACCGACGATGCCGGTCGCGCGGCGGTCGCCGCCGAAATCGACACCGCTTGCCGCGAGGTCGGCTTCATGCAGATCGTCGGCCATGCCATCCCCGACGAGGTACTCGCCGGACTCACCGACGCGCTCGACGAGTTCTTCGCACTGCCACTCGACATCAAGAAGCGCTACCGGCGCTCGACCTCGGAGAACCGTGGCTACTCGCCGCCGAGGTCGGAATCGCTGAGCCTGAGTCTGGGACTGCCCACGGCGAATCAGATGAACGACTTCTACGAGGCGTTCATCGTCGGCACCCAGTCCACCGACTTCCCCGGCCTCGACCTACCCGCGTCGTCGTATGCCGCCAATAACTGGCCCGAAGCCGCGCCGGGCTTCCGTCCCGCGATCGACACCTACTTCGCCCACGCACAGCGGCTGTCGCGAATCCTGTTGCGCGCCTTCACCGCAGCCCTGCGGCTACCCGCCGACTACTTCGACACCCTCACCGACCATTCCATCGACGCGCTGAAGATGAACAACTACGCCCTGCCAGAAGGCGAACTGCGTCTCGACGGCGACATGACCGGCATGGGCGCACACACCGACTTCGGCATCCTCACCATCCTGTGGGCCGACCGCGTCCCCGGTCTGCAGGTGCTCGACAAACACGGCCACTGGCACAACGTGCAGCCCGCGGAAGGCGCCCTACTGATCAACCTCGGCGACGCGATGGCCCGCTGGACCAACGACCGCTGGATGTCCACCCTCCACCGTGTCGATCCGCCGATCATCGACGGCCACATCCGCCGCCGACGCTCCGCCGCCTTCTTCTTCGACGGCAACCACGACGCGGTGATCCAAGCCCTCCCCGGCACCCTCGCCCCCGGCGAACAGGGCTACCCCCCGATCACCGTCGCCGACAACATCAACGCGAAAGTCGCCGGCCTCAAAGGAATAGCCACCCCCGCACCGACCGCCCGCGAAACCGCCAGAGTCCTGGCAGCGACCAGCCCGGATTGACCAGACCCTCACACGAAAAAAACGACCCCGTATCCACAGATACGGGGTCGATTTCGGTGCGCCCGAAGGGATTCGAACCCCTAACCTCTTGATCCGTAGTCAAGTGCTCTATCCGTTGAGCTACGGGCGCATGGTGGTGCATCTTCAGTTGTTACCCAGCAAGCTGGGTGTGGCGGAGGCGAGAGGATTTGAACCTCCGGTCCCCGTGAAGGGACAACTCATTAGCAGTGAGTCCCATTCGGCCGCTCTGGCACGCCTCCTGGAGCCTTCTCTTTCGAGGGCACCGGTCCTTGTCGAACCGCCGGGAATGAAGATTACACGAGCAGTGGTAGTAGTCCAAAACGCCTGGTCAATCAGCGTAAGTTGCTGTCGAACCAGTCGTAGATACGAGTCTGGGAGTCGATGCGAATGGCGGTGGCCGCCTCGTCTTCGGGATCGGGTCGGTCGACACGGTGACTCAGGCCCGGATAAGTGATTGTGAGACTGGCCACATCCGCCTTCGCGGTGGCCTCACGGAGGCGGTCGACCGCCTCGGGTGGGGTGGCCGGGTCGTCCGCGCCGAAGATCCCGAGCCAAGGGGCCTGGAGGTCGGCGGCGATGTCGATCAGGGCCGCGTTCTGGTCGGGAAGCGGTTCGGAGATGCCGGGGGCGGCCACGCTCACCGCGGCGCCGATCGGGCGGGTGGCGGCGACGAGGAAGGCCGCGGTGCCCGCGCTGTCGAAGCCGAGAACGCCGATCGTGTCAGGGAAGACGCCGCGGCCGGTGAGCCAGTCGAAACCGGCGTCGAAGTCGTCGAAGAGTTCGTCACCGAACACCTCGTGACGCTGCGCGTCGGCGATGCGGTCGAACAGATGCGGCGCGACGACGATCCAGCCCTCGAACGACAGCGCCCGCATCAGATCGAGTAGCTGGGGGGAGAACTCGCGGGATTCGTGCAGGACAACGATGCCACCGCGGGCCACCCGTTCGGGCTCCACGACGGTGATCGGCACGGCAGTGCGCCGCGCGACGGCGGCCGTGTCGGCATCCACCGGCCGCAGGGGGGCGACGTCGTCGTAAGTGCCCGGCATAAACCCAGCGTAGGCGGCAGAACTGCACTTGGGTAGGTCTGGACGGCCGTGCCGCATGTCGCGGCAGCCGATCATCGTAGGGTGGAGGCGTGACCGCGCACATCCGCCCCGACCTCGCCACCATCCCGGCCTACGTTCCCGGCCGTAACCACCCGGATGCGGTGAAGCTCGCGTCCAACGAGACGACCTTCGGTCCGTTGCCGAGCGCGGCCAAGGCGATCGCGGAGTCCGCCGAGCTGGCCAACCGCTATCCGGACAATCAGGTCAGCGAGCTGCGGGCGGCGCTCGCCGAGTTCCTCGAGGTCACCGTGGCGAATGTCGCGGTCGGCTGCGGCAGCGTGGCGCTGTGCCAGGAACTCGTGCAGATCACCTGCGACGCCCCCGCCGACGAGGTGGTGTTCGCGTGGCGTTCGTTCGAGGCGTACCCGATCGTCACGCAGGTGGGCAACGCGACCGCGGTGCGGGTACCGCTGACCGAGGATCACCTGCACGATCTGGACGCGATGGCCGACGCGGTCACCGAGCACACCAAGCTGATCTTCGTGTGCAACCCGAACAACCCCAGCGGCACCGCGCACGGGCGCGCCGAGCTGGAGCGGTTCCTCGACCGGGTGCCCGCGCACGTTCTCGTCGTGCTCGACGAGGCCTACTACGAGTACCTGCGGCTGACGCCCGAGACCCGCCCCGACGGCGTCGAGATCGGCCGCACCCGGCCGAATGTGGTTGTGCTGCGCACATTCTCGAAGGCCTACGGTCTGGCCGGACTGCGCGTCGGCTACGCGGTGGGCGATCCCGAGGTGATCGCAGCGCTGCTGAAGGTCCACATTCCGTTCAGCGTGAACCGGATCGCGCAGGCAGCCGCGATCGCCTCGTTGCAGGCGCGTGGCGAACTGCTCGATCGCACCGATGTGCTGGTGGCGCAACGGCATCAGCTGCGCGAGGCGCTACTGGCCGCGGGCTACGAGGTGCCGCCGAGCGAGGCCAATTTCGTCTGGTTGCCGTTGCGCGAGCGCAGTATCGAGTTCGCCGAGGCGAGTGCCCTTGCGGGCGTACTGGTTCGGCCGTTCGCCGGTGACGGTGTGCGGGTGACGGTCGGCGATCCGCACGAGAACGAGCAGTTCCTCAGCTTCGCCACCGCACCCGAAACGGCGGCCCGATTCCGTTAGTCCGGCGCACGGTCAGCAACCCTTGACGCGGGTTGCCGTGGGATTACCGCGAATTCGAGCACACCGCCAGCACACCGGTCGTAGGCTTGCCGAAGCTGATTTCGGGTCGACCGATCACCCGGTCGGCGCGCCACCGGTCGAGTGAATGTGTTCTCGGCGGGCAATCTTCCCGCGTCGGAGGGTGCACCCGCACGGCCCCGCACCCTGCTGCCCGACCGGAGATATACCGTGAACCAAGGCTCTCGCCCTGCCGTCTGCGAAAAATCAACCCCCACAGTGACTTTGGCGCCCGATGTCGATGTCGCCGTGCCGCCGCCGATCGAGCTGGATCGTCGCCTGCGCGACTGCGACGAGTTCTTCCGCTACCCCGAACTCGGGCACCTGCCCACCCAGCGTCGCCTCGGCGCACTCGCCGAATTGCGCGATACCGGCACGTATACCCAGACCGCCGAGGAGATCTTGATCGGCGCGAAACTGGCGTGGCGCAACCACGCTCGCTGTGTCGGCCGCAAACATTGGCGATCACTGAAGCTACTCGACGCCCGCCGAGTTACTTCCGCGCGGGAACTTTCCGAAGTGTGCTGGCAACATCTGCGCCTGGCCACCAACGGCGGCGCGATTCAGTCGATGATCACGGTCGGCCCGGCGGCCGAACCCGGCGGCGGCGAGTACCGGATCGAGAGCTCGCAGCTGATCCGCTATGCCGGCTACCGCAACGGCGACGGCACCGTCACCGGCGATCCGGCCAATATCGCGGCCACCGAACAGGCGCTGGAGCTGGGCTGGCGCGGGGCGCGTACGCCGTTCGACGTGCTGCCGGTGCTGATCACCACACCCACCGAGGACGTGCAGTATTTCGACGTTCCGCGCGAATTGGTCCGCGAGGTCGACCTGATCCACCCCGACTACCCGTGGTTCGCCGCACTCGGCCTGAAATGGCACGCGCTGCCCGCCGTTTCGAACATGGATCTGGAGGTGGGCGGTGTTTGCTACCCCTTCGCTCCCTTCAACGGCTGGTACGTCGGCACCGAGATCGGCGCGCGCAACCTCAGCGACACCGATCGCTACAACATGCTGCCGCTGATCGCCGACATGATGGGTCTCGACACCTCGTCGGTGCGGACGCTGTGGCGGGACAAGGCGCTGATCGAGCTCAATCATGCTGTGCTGCACAGCTTTCGCACATCCGGCGTGCACATGGTCGACCACCACACCGTGGCCAAGCAGTTCTGCGATCACGTCCAGCGCGAGGAAGCCGCCGGACGCGCGTGCCCGACCGACTGGAGTTGGGTCAATCCACCCATCTCGTCCGGGCTGACGCCCACCTTCCACCGCTACTACGACGCGCCCGACCTGGACGTTCGACCGAATTTCGTCCGCCGAGACTGAGCTACGGCGGGCTGTTTGACTCGTGACCGACCGGGTATTTGCTGTGACGTAGCCGAATCCGGTCGTGCCGGACGCTACGCCCGATTGATCATCCAACAACCCCCAGCGGAGCCGGCGAACGAGCCCAACATGCCCGCGACCGGCCTCCGTACCAGGTAGGAGGGATCCTCATGAGCAAATCGACCCTGGAATCGCTGATCGGCACCACCGCCTACGACGAACGCGGCGACAAGATCGGCAAGGTCAAGCAGATCTACCTCGACAACCAGTCCGGAGCGCCCACCTGGGTTGCCGTCTCGACCGGCTTCTTCAGCCACGACTCGCTGGTTCCGCTGGCCGGCGCCGAACATCTGCCCGACGACGACTCGCTCCGACTGCACGTGAACAAGGAGCTTGTGAAAACGGCGCCTTACCACGACGGGTCCCGGATCAGCGCACAATCGGAACAGGAACTGTTCGAGCACTACCACGTCGATCCACGGGCTTCGGGCTGGAATGCCGAAGGGCGCCCGCGGATCCGACCCGAAGACGACCTGCCGATGACCCATGGCAACCAGTCGCGGACCGTGACCGGCCAGTCCGACACCGCTCGCTACGGTGACGACTCGATGGTGCGCTCGGAAGAGCAGTTGCGCATCGACACCGAGAGCGAAGAGGTCGGCACCGCACGGTTGCACAAGTCGGTGGTCACCGAGGAGCAGACCTTCAAGGTGCCCGTGACGCACGAGGAAGTGCACGTCGAACGCGAGCCGATCACCGACCGCACCGGGCGCACGACCATCGGCGAGGAGGACCGCGAGGTCACCCTGCACGCCGACCAGGTGCACGTCGAGAAGGAAGCCGTCCCGGTGGAGCGTGTACGGCTGGCGGTCGACGAGATCGACGACGAGAAGACGGTCTCCGAAACGGTCCGCAAGGAACGCGTGGAAGCCGAAGGGATCGACGACCGCCGCCAGGAACCCTGACTCCGCG
>NZ_JBHWZY010000049.1:0-15651 GCF_042727815.1 Nocardia sp. NPDC060220 | reverse complement strand
GCATCTTCGCGAGGTTCGACATCACGTAGCCGCCCTCGACGTCCTTGCCGAGCGCGACCAGCATCGGGTGGTCGTCCTCGGCGGCGTCGGCGAGGCGCAGCACGTCCCCGACGTTGACCATCTCGCGGTCGGATGATCAGGTTCTCGGTGGCGGTGAGTTCCTCGTCGACCGAGGCGTACTGGCCGGTGACACCGATCAGCGAGCGCACCGCGTTCGGTTCGGCCACAACGTCGCGGCCGAAGATCCGGGCGCTACCGCCGTCGGGGCGGAGCAGGGTCGCCAGCATCTTGATGGTCGTGGTCTTGCCCGCGCCGTTCGGTCCGAGTACGCCGTACACAGCGCCGCGCGGCACCGTCAGGCTGACCCCGTCGACCGCCCGCTGCTTCCCGAACACCTTGACCAGCCCGTCCGCCTCGACGGCGAGGGATGAAGTGGGTGTGTAAGTCATGAGCACTACCGTGCCCACCCCGACTTGCACGCCCCTTGCGCAGCGCTGTCGTCGTGCGGCTACTCGGCCAGCAGGAGCGTGCGCAGGGCCGCGCGGTCTGGCTTGCCGGGGCCGCGGAGCGGGATTTCGGACAGGACGGCCAGTTCACGCGGCGCGGCGATCGAGTCGAGTTCGGCCACCACGTGGGCACGTATTTCGTCCAGCGTCGGCGCGGCACCGGGTGTCGGCACGATCGCGACCGCGACCCGCTGACCCAGCCGCTCATCGGGCAGGCCGAGCACGATGCATTCGCGGATACCGGGGTGGTTGGCCAGCACAGCCTCCACCACCTGTGGAATCACCAGCAGTCCGCCGGTCATGATCGCCTCGTCGAGGCGGCCCGAAATCGAGAGCACACCGTCGTCGAAGGAGCCCGCGTCCTCGGTCCGGAACCAGCCGGGCTCGGCGAAGGCCGGGTGATCGGGCAGATTGCGGTAACCGCGCGCGATCATCGCACCGCCCAGAATGACGCGACCGTCCTCGATCCGCACCTCGGTGCCGTCGAGCGGCACGCCCTCGTAGACGCACCCGCCGCAGGTCTCGCTCATCCCGTACGTGCGAACCACCGTGATACCGAGGTCGCGCGCCCGGTCCAGCACCGGCGCGGGCGTGGCCGCACCGCCGACCAGGACACCGTCGAGTTCGGCCAGCGCCTTGGCCGCTATCGGCGAATCCAGCGACTTGATCAGCTGGGTGGGTACCAGTGCGGTGTAGCGACGCGGTCCGCGCATCGCGCCGACAGCGCCGGCCAGCGCCTCGGGCAGGAATCCGCCCGACACGTCGAGCACGGTCGGCTCGGTACCGGCGAGAATGCTGCGCAGCAGTACCTGGATACCGGCGATGTGATGGGTGGGCAGCGCCAGCAGCCAACTGCCCGGCCCGCCGAGGCGGTCGTGGGTGGCGTTACCGCTGGCACGCAGTGCCTCGGCGCCGAGCAGCGCGCCCTTGGGGATACCGGTGGTGCCCGAGGTCGTCACGACCAGCGCGACGTCGTCATCGATCGGATCGCCCGGTTTGAGCGCGTCGGAGAGTCTGCGCGCCTCCCGGCGATCGGTGGTCGGGATCGGTAGCCACGCCGGGCCGCTGCCGTCGAGGGCTTGGCGCAGGTGGGGCATCACTTCGCTCACCCCGGCGCCGGTCGGCATCTGCAGCGTCCGCAGGGTTCTGCTCACGCCGCGGCCTCGCTGGCGCTCGGCCGCACCGTGCGCATCGCGCGCTGGCACATGATTCGCTCGCTGTGCTCCCTCATGCCCACCACCTCCGGAAACAGCTTGCCGCGCGCCCTCACGGCTTCGATCGTGTCATGCGACCGACAAGACCCGGCCAACGGGTCGGTTTGTCGGGAAACGGGTCGGGAAAGCCAGACATAGCGACTGCGATTCAGTAGATGGACAACACCACTCGCACTGCGGTCCGGACGGCGTCGGTCGGGCGCTTGCTCGCAGCTATCGTGCGCGGCCGAGCCGTCATCGGCAACTCGGCTCGGCCGCGGGCACAGCCCTCTCACTCCGGTGACCAGCGCTGATCCCGCCGGATCGGATGTTCGGCGGGAACCTGCACCAGAACGATGGCGACCCCGTCCGGATCGCGCACCCACATCTCCCACAGACCCCAGTGTTCGAGCACCGGTGCGCGCTCGATCTCGATTCCCTTCAGCGCCAGCTCCGCCGCCGCGTCCTCGACATCGCGCACCTGCAACCAGATCGCGCCGTCGAAGCTGCCTGCCTGCCCGCTGCCACCGTGTGCGGCGACCTCGAGCAGCGACTGCCCGGCGAAGAACACCGTGCCTCCCGGGTACTCCCGTGCGATCGCCAAGCCGAGGCTGTCGCGGTAGAACGCCAGCGTGCGACCGTAGTCGCTGGGACGCACGATGATCCGGCTGTTGAGAATCTCCATGGGGTGTCCGTTCTCAGAAGTACCAGGGGTAGGGCGTCCAATCGGGCTTGCGCTTCTCCAAGAACGAGTCTCGGCCCTCGACCGCTTCGTCGGTCATGTACGCCAGGCGAGTCGCCTCGCCCGCGAACAGCTGCTGACCGACCAGGCCATCATCGAGCAGGTTGAACGCGTACTTCAGCATGCGCTGCGCCTGTGGCGATTTGCCGTTGATGTCGGCGGTCCACTCGAGCGCGACGTTCTCCAGCTCGTCGTGATCGACGACCTTGTTCACCGCACCCATCTGGTGCATCTCCTCGGCCGTGTACGGCCTGCCGAGGAAGAAGATCTCGCGGGCGAACTTCTGGCCCACCATCTTCGCCAGATACGCGCTGCCGTAACCACCGTCGAACGAACCGACATCGGCGTCGGTCTGCTTGAACCGCGCGTGCTCGCGCGAGGCGAGTGTCAGATCGCAGACCACGTGCAGGCTGTGCCCGCCACCCGCCGCCCAACCGTTGACCAGCGCGATCACCACCTTGGGCATGAAACGGATCAGCCGCTGCACCTCGAGGATGTGCAGTCGGCCCGCGCGCGCCGCGTCGACCGTGTCGGCGGTCTCGCCATCGGCGTACTGGTAGCCGTTGCGGCCGCGGATGCGCTGGTCACCACCGGAACAGAACGCCCAGCCACCGTCCTTCTCGCTCGGACCGTTGCCGGTGAGCAGCACCGCGCCCACGTCGGGGCTCATCCGCGCGTGATCGAGCGCGCGGTACAGCTCGTCGACGGTGTGCGGACGGAATGCGTTACGGACCTCGGGCCGGTCGAACGCGACCCGCACCGTGCCCTGCTCGATATGGCGGTGATAGGTGATGTCGGTCAGGTCCTCGAACCCGGGGACGGGCTGCCACAGCTTCGGATCGAAAGTCACGACCACGATTATTGCCCTACCTTCCGACGTCGCGGTACGAGGTCGCAACACTGCAGCTCGAGCGGTCGCCGCATACTCTGAGTACCCGATGCGTATAGTTGCGCCTGCTCGTACATCGAACCGATCCGGAGGAACCTGAAAGTGGTTGCAGCACTGTCTGAATCCCTGCTCGACGACGCCAAGCGTCCGGCTTTCCTTGCTGACGCCGTCGAGGTGCTCGACGCCGAGGTCTCGGACAAAGGTGGTGCGTCCGGCCTGGCCGTGAAGGGTGGCTACGCGGCGGTCAAGAAGATCAGCCCGACCATCGTTCCCGACGGCCTCGCGTCGCTGGCGCCGAAACTGCTCGATCAGCTCCAGCCGTACTGGGCGGAGTTCACCACCTCCGGCACCGGCACCTTCGCCGATCTGCTGGCCGCGAAGTCCGATGAGGTTGCCGAGTCGCTGCTGGCCGTCACCGACGCCCGCGCCGAGTCGTCCACCCGGCCTGCGCTGAAGAAGGTGTACTCGTCGATGCGTGGTTCGGCCAAGAAGCACGTCATCGAGGCACTGCCGCGCGTCGGCGATCTGGTGCAGAAGCACGCAGGCTGAGCGGTAAGGCGAGGTAGCCCTCGCCGCGATCGTCCGATTGGGCCGGTGTGAGTTCGGGTAACCGAACCGCACCGGCCTTTTCGCGTTCGTGGGTGACCACCCTCACGCAACAGGGGTGTGCGGTGGTGGCGGACACATCGATTCCCGGTCGGCGGTAAATTCCGGGTCGGTCTGTGTGAGGAATATTACCGCTCCGGTGAACGCCAGGATAATTGCGGGTTGCCACGAATTCGTCATATGCGCGTGCGTCATCTTCGCGATTGACAACTACCCGGCCTTATCGGTTACGTTGCCAATCAAGCGATTCGAAAGGTGAATTGCTTCAAGTGACTGCATTGCACAGGTCGAAAGGAAGTTTGCTCACATGATCTCTCGCAAGACCCTCGCCGCCACCGGTGCTGCCGCTGCCGCCGCTGTCATGTTCTTCGGTCCCGCCGTCGCGAGCGCCGACACCGGCTCCGCCGAGGCCTCCACCGGCTCGGCTGACGTGCTGACCGGCTCGTCCTCGGGTTCCGGCGTGCTCGAGTCGGGCAGCGCCGCTGCCGACAGCGCCACCTCCGCTGTTCTCAACATCATCGAGTCCATCACGGGCATCCAGGATCTCACCGCCCCCGCGGAGTGAGCTGACTCTTCGTTCGGCCGGCCTTTTACCGGGTTGGCGGAAATTCCGGCGGCGGGCGTCTTGCTCGTCGCCGGATTTCTTTCTTTTGTTGTTCTCTTTGCGATTTCATGAATATCGGTTGCTGCTGGATATGAATAGCTGTCCGGCTCTTCGGTAATTGGTTGAGGCGTTCGTATATCGATACGCCGTCCGGCTCGGTGACGCACGCAACGCGGGCCGGGGGCAGACGGGTGCGCGCCGGTCTGACAGGCTGTGATTGTGAATCCGTCTACTGCGCAGGCTCGAGTGGTCGTCGACGAGCTCGTCCGCGGCGGCGTCCGCGAAGTGGTGCTGTGCCCCGGATCGCGTAACGCGCCACTGGCCTTCGCGCTGCAGGCGGCGGACGCGGCGGGCGAGCTGCGGCTGCACATGCGCGTCGACGAGCGCACCGCGGGATTTCTCGCGATCGGTCTCGCGGTGTCGTCGGGGCGGCCGGTTCCGGTCGTGATGACCTCCGGCACGGCGGTGGCGAACCTGGGTCCGGCGGTCCTGGAGGCCAACTACGCGCGGGTGCCGCTGATCGTCGTCAGTGCCAACCGGCCCTACGAGATGCTCGGTACCGGCGCCAATCAGACGGTGGAACAGCTCGGGCTGTTCGGCTCTCAGGTGCGTGCCACGATCAGCCTCGGGCTGGCCGAAGCCGAAGCGGGGGAGTCGGCCTACCCGCGACAGAACAGTGTGTGGCGTTCGTCGGTGTGCCGGGTGCTCGCCGCCGCGCGCGGAACCCGTTCCGGCAACGCGGGCCCGGTCCAGTTCGACATCCCGCTGCGGGAACCGCTGGTCCCGGAGCTGTCCGACGACCCGCTGCCCCTCGGCCGCGAGGGCGAACGGCCGTGGACGGCAACCCAGTACGCCACCCTCGACGTGCCGCTCGACATCGATCTGACGCCCGACACCGTCGTCATCTCCGGCCACGGCGCCCGGCTGCTGCCCGAACTCGCCGCGCTGCCGACGGTGGCCGAGCCGACCGCGCCGATGCACGGTCCCGCCCTGCATCCGCTCGCGCTGTCGCTGCTGAAGCCCACCCAGGCGATCATCACCGGTCGCCCCACCCTGCACCGGCAGGTCTCGCGCGTGCTGGCCGATCCGGACGTCACCGTGTTCGCGCTCACCACCGGTCCGCGCTGGCCCGATGTCTCCGGCAATGTCGTCGGCACCGGCACTCGCGCGGTGACCACCGGCGCGCCCGCGCCCGCGTGGCTGGCGCGCTGCTCCGAACTGAACCAGCAGGCCGAATCGGTGGTGCGGGCCGAGCTGGCCGCGCATCCCAAGGCGACCGGCCTGCATGTGGCGGCCGTGGTCATGGATGGACTACGCGAAGGCGATCAGCTGCTGCTCGGTGCGTCGAACCCGGTGCGCGACGCCGCCCTGGTCTCGCATCCACGGCCGGGTATCCGCGTGCTGTCCAATCGCGGCGTGGCCGGGATCGACGGCACGGTCTCCGGTGCCGTCGGTGCCGCGCTGGCGCATCCGGGCCGCACCGTGGCGCTGATGGGTGACCTCACCTTTCTGCACGATGCGTCCGGTCTGCTGATCGGTCGTGGCGAACCACGCCCGGACAACCTCACGATCGTCGTCGCCAACGACGACGGCGGCGGCATCTTCGAGCTGCTCGAACAGGGCGATCCGCAGTACGCGGGTGTGTTCGAGCGGGTTTTCGGCACACCGCACGGCATGGATCTGGCCGCGCTGTGTGCCGCCTACCGCATCCCGCACCGTCAGCTCGATCCCGCCGAACTGGCCGTGGAACTGGCCGCCGACGCGCACGGTCTGCGGGTGCTCGAGGTGGCGACCGAGCGTTCCAGCCTGCGTGAACTGCACGCGGGTCTACGGACGAAGATCGCCGGTTAGGCGAACTTCCGCCCTCGCCGCGGCCGGGCGCGAACGGCGATCGAACGCTGTCGCGCCGGTCAGCCGTCCTCGGCGACGGTGAACTCCTCGCCGCCCTCGTCGAAGGGGACGGGGATGGTCTGTTCGATCACGTCGGCCGGATTCGCGGTCTCGGCCTCACGGGCGATGGTGGCCGCCATCTCGTCGGTGTAGTCGGCGGCGTCGGAGTAGGCGGGATCGTCGGGGTCGTCATCGCGGAAGGCGGACTGTTCCTGTTCGACGCGATCGGCCTCGGGGACCTCGTCCAGTGGGCGAGAGCTTTCGTAGTCGATCATCGGTGCTCCTCGTTCGTCGGCCTGCTCGATCGGTTGAGCCTCGGACGTGATGTGACGCTGATCGGGTCCTGCGCTGTCCAGCGTGCGCCGATCCGGTGCCCGCGGCAACCCGCACCGATGACTTTCCGGCGACGGTGTCGTCTGCATGAGTGCAGCCACCTGCCATCGCTGAGGAGCGCTCATGGACCCACAGTTCGATTTCGAACCAGCCGCCCGATCGCTGGCCGCGGTCGTCGACGGCATCACCGACGACCAGCTCGCCGACCCGACGCCGTGCGCCGAGTCCACGGTGCGCGATCTGCTCGCCCACGTGGTCGGGCTGACCGAGGCGTTCCGCCAGGCCGCGACCAAGGAGTCGATCGGCCGGTCCGTGCCACCGCCCGCCGGTTCCGACAGCCCGCTGCCCGATGACTGGCGCACTCGCATCGCCGCGCAGCTCGAGACGTTGACGTCGGTGTGGCGCGTGCCCGAGGCATGGGAGGGTGACACCGAGGCCGGTGGAGTGGAGCTGCCCGCCGCGGTCATGGCGATCGTCGCGCTCGACGAGATCACCATCCACGCGTGGGATCTCGCCGTCGCCACCGGACAGCATGTGACCGTCGCCCCCGCGGACCTCGCGATTCTGCACGAGTTCCTGCGCGAGACCGACCCCGCCGGCACTCCCGGCTTGTTCGGCCCGGTCGTCGAGATCCCGGCCGACGCTCCCGCCTTCGATCGGCTGCTCGGTCTCACCGGTCGCGACCCGGCCTGGCGTTCCCCGGTGGTCGCCTAGCACCGCGCTCCGTTGTCCCCGGCGTTCAGTCGTCGAGGCTCTCCGCGGCGATGACGAATGTCCCCGCGGCGGCGGCGATGGCGGCGGCCCGAGCCGATCGGTCGGCGATATCGTCGTCGATGGGATCGCCGCTGGCCAGTAATCGGTAGTAGAGGGGCGCGGAGACCGCGGAGAGCACGGCGCGCGGGTCGGTGCCGACGGGCGCCTCGCCACGGATGACGGCGGCCTCGACACACGGCGCCCATTCGTTGAGCCGGGTGTCGTAGAAGGTGTGCAGCGCGGCGGCGGTGGCATCGTCGCAGGTGGCGGCCGCGATGACCGCGCGAAACAGGTTGCTCTGGCGACCGTCGGCGAGAGTCTTCGCCACCAGGCGGGCGTTCGCGGTCAGATCGTCGAGCAGTGAGCCGGTGTCGGCGCGGGGCAGTGACTGCTCGGCCATGTCGACGAGCAGATCGGCGACCAACCCCGCGGGGGTGCGCCAGCGGCGGTAGACAGTTGTCTTGCCGACCCCGGCACCGGCGGCGACCTCGGTCAGGTCGAGGTGCGCGAATCCGCGGTCCGCCAGCAGATCACCGGCCACTTCCAGGACGGACTCGCGCACCCGGGCGGTGCGCCCACCAGGCCGAACGGAGCCCGGCCAAGCGATGTCGTGGTCCATAACGGAACTCCTGTTTCATTTAGCGCGCATCGGGTGTACTGTCGATCGTGTTAACGAAACTATAGACCCTTTAGGAGCTCTCATGGAGTACCGACGGCTCGGCGCATCTGGTCTTCTCATTCCGGCACTCGGCTTCGGCGCGGGTACTTTCGGCGGTCGCGGTGCGCTGTTCAGCGCATGGGGTGATACCGATGCCGCGCAGGCCAGGCGCTTGATCGACATCAGCGTGGAGGCCGGCGTCACCCTGTTCGACACGGCCGACGTCTATTCCGACGGCGCGTCGGAGGAGGTACTCGGCGCGGCGATCAAGGGCAGGCGCGAACAGGTGCTGCTGTCGACCAAATCGGCGCTGCCCACCGGCCCCGGCCCCCACGAGGCGGGCTCGAGCCGCGCCAGGCTGATCCGCGCCGTCGACGCCTCGCTGCGCCGCCTCGGCACCGACTACCTCGACCTGTTCCAGCTGCACGCCTTCGACGCGGGTACACCGCTGGCGGAAACACTCACGGCCCTGGACGATCTGGTGCGGGCAGGCAAGATCCGCTATCTCGGCGTCTCCAACTTCGCCGGCTGGGAACTGATGAAAACACTCGCTACCGCCGAGGCTCTCGGCCTGGAAAGGCCGGTGGCGCACCAGGTCTACTACTCGCTGGTCGGTCGCGACTACGAATGGGAACTGATGCCGCTCGGTGCCGACCAGGGCGTCGGCTCCATCGTCTGGAGTCCGCTCGGCTGGGGCAGACTCACCGGCAAAATCCGTCGCGGACAACCGCTTCCGGCGGGAAGCAGACTGCACGAGACGGCTCAGGCGGGTCCGCCCGTCGACGATGAACGGCTCTACGACGTTGTCGAGGTGCTCGATCGTATCGCCGCCGAAACCGGCCGCAGCGTCCCGCAGATCTCGCTGAACTGGCTGCTCACCCGGCCCACGGTCGCCACGGTGTTGATCGGCGCCCGCAACGAGGAGCAGTTACGCCAGAACCTCGGTGCGGTCGGTTGGCAGCTCGACCCCGAACACCTGGCCGCGCTCGATGCGGCGAGTGCGACGACACCCCCGTACCCCTACTACCCGTACCACCGGCTGCCCGACTTCGCCCGGCTCAACCCGCCGACGATCCACGCGGCGGCCTGATCGGATCAGTACACGTCGCGCACGTACCGCTTCTCGGCGACGAGCTGCTTCTTGAAGGCCAGCGCGCCGGCCTCGTCCAGCTTTCCGTGGATCTGGGCGATCCGCAGCAGGGTGTCGTCGACATCCTTGGCCATCCGGGCGGCATCACCGCAGACATAGAAGTGGCCGCCGTCGCGCAGCCACGACCACAGCTCGGCGCCGTGCTCGATCATTCGGTGCTGGACATAGACCCGCTCGCGCTGATCGCGGGAGAAGGCAAGGTCGAGCCGGGTGAGGAAACCGGAGCGGAACATGTCTTCGAGCTCGGCGCGGTAGTAGAAGTTCTGGGCGGCGTGCTGGTCGCCGAAGAACAGCCAGTTGCGACCGGTCGCGCCGATGGCCCGGCGCTCGTGCAGGAAACCGCGGAAGGGAGCGATACCGGTACCCGGCCCCACCATGATCATCGGGGCGTTCGGGTCCAACGGCGGACGGAAATGCGGTGCCCGCTGCAGAAAGATCGGCACCTCGGTCGTGCCCCGGTCGGCCAGGAACGTCGAGCACACCCCACCGCGCCGCGCCGAGGTGCCCACCGGGTCGCCGTAGCGGACGACACCGACCGTCAGCTGCACCTCGTCGGGCGTGGTCAACGGGCTCGAGGAGATCGAATACTGGCGTGGTTGCAGCTTTTTCAGTGCGCCCAGCCAGTCGACGAGATCGGTGCGTACCGGGAAGTCACGCAGCACGTCGACCGCCTGGCGGTCCCACAGGTAGGAGGCGAGCTCATTGCGATTGTCGCGGCGCAGCAGCTTGGCCAGCTGTGGGTGTGGGTTGCGCTCGCCGATGAAGCCGAGCAGGTCCTGGCTCACCTTGGTGATGTCGTAGTGGGTGCGCAGGGCATCGGTGAGCGTGAGTTCGCGGTCGTCTACCTCGATCACGCGCCGGCCGTCGAGTCCGGTGCAGGTGAGCCATTCGTCGACCAGATCGGGACAGTTGGCGGGCAGCACGCCCAGCGAATCGCCCACTTCGTACCCGGCGTCGAGGTCGTGCAGGTCGAAACCGAAGCGCCGCACCTCTTTCGGTGAGCCGGGTGCACTGAGGATCTCGTTGCGCATCAGGGTGGCGCGGACCGGGGACTGGCGGGTGAACGGAGCGGCGGTGGCGCGCTTCGCTCGGGCAGGCGCGAGTTGCCGGTCGAGCACGGTCGTTCCACCGCGACCGGCCGGTGACGGCATCGCACGGCCCGAATCGGCGTGCCGGGCAACGTTGCTGGTGCCGATCGAATCGCGGCCGTTCGATGCGCCGACGAGCGAGGCATCGCGGCCGCGCGGAGCGCCACCGGTCGGACCGCCGTCGTCGGGCGATCCGCTGGTGATCGCGATCAGGACATCGTCGAGCCACTGATCGGCGGTGTCGGCGAAATCGGGCTCGCTGTCCACCCGCGCCAGCAGTCGCTTCGCGCCACGTTCGGCGAACAGGGTGTCGAGCTTGCGGCCATGGCCACAGAAGTCGTCGTAGGAGGAATCGCCGAGCGCTAACACCGCGTACCGAACACCGTTGAGGCGAATGATGCTGTCTTCGAGCCTGGTCCAGAAGTCGGCACCGTTGTCCGGCGGGCCACCGTCACCGAAGGTGCTGGTGACGAGGAGAACGTCACCGGTGATCGAGGTCAGCTCGCACGAATCCATGTCGAGCAACGACGGCGTGAGTCCCGCCTCCGAGAGGCGGGCCGCGACGGTGGCGGCCAGTTCTTCGGCGTTGCCGGTCTGGGAGGCCCACAGGACGGTGATCGGGTGGGAGTCGGGGCTGTCGGTGGCTTCGGTGGCGGCGCCTGCGTTGCGGGAGTACATGCCGGCCAGCAGTCCGTCGACCCACAGGCGTGACTGTGTCGACAACGGTGCGCTCACCGGAAGCACCGGCTGCCCGGTCACCGGTAGCGACTGCAGGGCGGCGAGGTAACCGCCGAGATAGATGCGCTCGGTCTCGCTGAGCGTGGGGGAGATGCCGGCGTCGAGGCCGAGGATCCCGGCCAGTGGATGCGCGGCCGGTTGTGCGGGCAGCTGCGCGGGGTGCGGGGGTGCTTGCTCAGGTGTGGCGGCCGGGCCGACCCGGCGCAGCGCCACCGCGCACGCCTTGAACTCCGGCTGCAACGAGGCCGGATCCACCGCGTCGTTGGTGACCGCGTTGATCGTCAGGTATTCGCCCTGTTCGTCATTCCAGTGGAAAGGAGCAAAACAATCACCAGGTCGCACCCGGTCGCTGATCCGCACCGGCAGCACAGCACGGCCCCGGCGCGACGCGATCTCGAGCTGATCGCCCGGCTTCAGATCGAGCTTCTCGGCGTCGGTGGGATGAACTTCGACGAACGGCTCGCCGTTCAGCTTCGTCAGCTTGGCGACCTTGCCCGTCTTGGTCATCGTGTGCCACTGATGTTGCAGCCGACCGGTATTGAGCAGGAAAGGGTAGTCGTCGTCGGGCAGTTCGGCGGCGGGCATATGCGGGCGGGGAAAGAACACCGCGCGCCTGCTCGCTGTAGCGAAAGCCAGCCGCGGGGTGGTGCCGTCGGCCGCCGTGTGCAGCGGCTGATGGGTGCCGTCGTTGATATAGCGGATCGGGTTGCGCGGGGTATCCGCGTCATTGCACGGCCACTGCATCGACCCCTGTGCCAGACGCTCGTAGCTCATGCCGCTGAGGTCGTAGCCGGTGGCCGGGTTGGTGAACTGCCGCAGCTCGGCGAACACCTCGGCGCTGGAGGCGAAATCGAAGCCCGGGAAACCCATCGCCGTGGCGACCTGGGCGATCAGCAGCCAGTCCGGTCGCGCGTCGCCGATCGGGTCGACCGACTGCTGCAACAGGGTCACGTTGCGCTCCGAATTCACCATCACCGCATCGGCTTCGGCCCACAGTGCGGCGGGCAGCAGCAGGTCGGCGTAGGCGTTGGTCGCGGTCTCGGCGTAGGCATCCTGCACCACGACCAACTCGGCCGCCTCGAGGCCCGCGATCACCGTTTTGCGGTTGGCCACGGTGGCCACGGGATTGGTGCAGATGATCCACGCGGCCTTGATCTCACCGTCGGCCAACCCGCGGAACATGTCGATCGTGCCGGGGCCCGACTCGGTGCGCAGGGTGCCGTCGGGCAGATCCCAGGCGGTTTCGACGAAGGTGCGGTCGGCGGGGGAGAGCAGGCTGCGTTGCCCGGGCAGGCCGGGGCCCATGTAACCCATCTCGCGGCCGCCCATGGCGTTGGGCTGGCCGGTGAGCGAGAAGGGCCCACTGCCCGGCCTGCAGATGGTGCCGGTGGCCAGGTGCAGGTTCACCAGCGCGTTGGTGTTCCAGGTGCCGTGCGTGGACTGATTGAGCCCCATCGTCCACAGCGACATCCACTCGCCGGCTTCGGCGATCATCGTGGCCGCGGTGCGGATATCGGCTTCGGCGAGGCCGGTCAGTTCCGCGACGCGGTCCGGGGGATAGTCGGCGAGGAACTCGGGCATGGCGTCCCAGCCCTCGGTGTGCTCGGCGATGAAGTCGGTGTCGATCGCACCGGCGGTGACCAGCAGGTGCAGCAGCCCGTTGAGCAGGGCGAGGTCGGTACCCGGTGCGATCTGCAGGAACAGATCGGCGCGCGCGGCGGTATCGGT
Organism: Nocardia sp. NPDC060220; assembly: GCF_042727815.1. Classification (NCBI taxonomy): domain Bacteria; kingdom Bacillati; phylum Actinomycetota; class Actinomycetes; order Mycobacteriales; family Nocardiaceae; genus Nocardia; species Nocardia sp. NPDC060220. The sequence continues at coordinate 2,773 of NZ_JBHWZY010000049.1, read as the reverse complement.
GCGGCGTGGGTCGACCACGATCAGCTTGGCGCCCGCCTTGAGCCGGTCGGCCATACGCAGATACAGGATGGGGTGACAGTCGGCCATGTTCGCGCCGCTGACCAGGAACAGGTCGGCGTGTTCGAAGTCGTCGTAGGAACCGGGCGGCCCGTCCGCGCCGAGCGACTGCTTGTAGCCGGTGCCCGCGCTGGCCATGCACAGGCGCGAGTTGGCCTCGATGTGTTTGGTCCGCAGGTAGCCCTTGGCCAGTTTGGTGGCCAAGTACTGGGCTTCCAGCGACATCTGCCCCGAGACGTAGAGGGCGATCGCGTCGGGGCCGTGCTCGTCGAGGATCGCGCGCAGGCGGGTGGCGGTTTCGTGAACGGCCTCGTCGACCGGCAGTGGGACGGGGACCTGCCCGCGTTCGGGGCGCCGGTAGGCGGTGTCCATCCGGCCGGGCGCGGCCATCATCTCCGCGTGGGTGGCGCCCTTGGTGCACAGCCTGCCCGCGTTCGCCGGATGCAGCTTGTCGCCGCTGACCTTCGCGATCAACCGCGCACCAGACTGATCAGTCTTTGTCTGGACGTTTATGCCGCAGCCGACGCCACAATACGAGCACTGTGTACGCACAGTGTCCGTGCCGCGGCCGTCCGCTTCCCCTGTCATGACTCGATCATCCGCATCGGTCGTTGCGCTCGATTTACCGAACGTTATGTCCAGGTGACAATCGACCTCACAAGACGAAATCCCGACGGTGAGGATACGGCCCGAATATCACCCCTGATCAGGGCGCATTCCGGGCTGTCGGCGCACGACCACGGACGAGTCGGGGTGACCGGACTCACCCCCGCCGCCGCCGGTGTTTCAGCCCAGTTTGTAGCCGCGGTGCAGTGCCACCACACCACCGGTGAGGTCACGCCACTGCACCGAGTCCCAGCCGGCGTCCGCGACCCGGCGGGCCAGCCTGCGCTGGTTCGGCCAGGCACGGATCGACTCGGCCAGGTACACGTACGCGTCCGGGTTGGAGCTCACGGCGCGTGCCACCCGGGGCAGCGCCTTCATCAGGTACTCCATGTACACGGTGCGGAACGGTCCGAACACCGGTGTGGAGAACTCGCAGACCACGACCCGGCCGCCCGGTTTGGTCACCCGCAGCATCTCGCGCAGCGCCAGATCGATGTCGGCGACATTGCGCAGCCCGAACGAGATGGTCACCGCGTCGAACGAATCATCGGCGAACGGCAGCGCCATCGCATCGCCGGCCACCATCGGCACCTGCCGGAACCGGCCCGCCGCGAGCATCCCCTGGGAGAAGTCGGCGGCCACACACCAGGCGCCGGACTTGCCGAGTTCCACGGTCGAGACGCCGGTACCCGCGGCCAGGTCGAGGACCCGCTCGCCGGGACGCAGCGCGAGAGCACGTCGCGTCGCCCACCGCCAGTACCGGTCCTGGCCACCGGAGATGACCGTATTGGTGAGGTCGTAGCGCTTCGCCACACCGTCGAACATCGACGCGACCTCGTGGGGTTGCTTGTCCAGCGAAGCCCGAATCGGTTCTCGCTGCTCTGTTGTCGCCACGCACCGAGCTTAGAGTTTTTTCGCCGCGATAGCGCGGGTGGGTTGCGCCACTCAGGCCGTGCGCGGCAATCGCTCGCGCATCCCGGTGACGTCGGCGTAGTGACCCATCAGCTCGGTGCAGACCGCGGGCCAGGTGCGGTGCAGCACCGACTTGCGCGCAGCCGCCGCGAACCGGCCGCGTTGGCCCGCGTCACGCAGGGCCGACACCGCGCTCGGCAGCAATTCCGCGAACCGGTCGACCGGCAGCAGATACCCGTTGCGGCAGTGCGAGATCAGATCCCGTGGCCCACCGGCATCGGGCCCGATCACCGGCACACCCGAGGACAGCGCTTCCTGCACGCCCTGACAGAACGTTTCGTGCTCGCCGGGATGCACCATCACGTCCAGGCTGGCGTAGTGCGTGGCCAGCTCGCTGCCACCCAGTTCGCCGGTGAACACCGCGTCCGGCATCACTCTTCGCAGCCGGGCCCGTTCCGGTCCGTCGCCCACCACGACGAGCTGGATCGACGGGTCACCGGCCAGTGCGGCCAGCCGTTCCACGTGCTTCTCCGGTGCGAGCCTGCCCACGAACCCGACGACGAGCCGGTCGCCGGCACCGAGCCAGCTCGCCCGCAGCTCGGCACTGCGCGCGGCCGGGTTGAACCGGGCGATATCCACGCCACGGCCCCAGCGGTGCACCCGGGGAATCCCGTGCTCGGCGAGATCGTGCGCGGCCGCCGACGACGGTGCCAGCGTGCGGGTGGCGCCCTCGTGGATCCGGCGCGTCCACGCCCACGCGGCCCGTGCGGCCAGCCCGAGCCCGTAGCTTTTGGCGAACCCGGCCACATCGGTCTGATACACCGCGACGGTCGGCAGATCCAAGCGCGTCGCCGCCGCGAGCCCACCCGCGCCGAGCAGGAACGGCGAGGCCAGGTGCACCACATCGGGATCGAATGCGGCGATGGCGGCGGTGATGCCCGGTTGTGGCAGGCCCACCGGCAGCGAACTCACCTTCGGCACCATCATCGCGGGCACGCGGTGCACCGGGAATCGGCCGTGGAAGCGAGGTGCGGGTGGGGCGCCGCGCAGGGAATCGGGCGCCACGATCATCGCGTCGTGACCGTGCTGGTCCAGGTGATCCAACACCCGCAGCACGGAGTTGACGACGCCGTTCATGTTCGGCAGGAAAGACTCCGAGACGATGGCTACGCGCACTCTTCCAGGGTGACCGCCACAC
>NZ_JBHWZY010000048.1:0-15694 GCF_042727815.1 Nocardia sp. NPDC060220 | reverse complement strand
GCTCTTCGACCTGTCCGTCCTGCGTGAGGTGTACGCCGAGAACCCGGGCCTGAAATAAGAACCCGGTCGGCGCCGCGAAGCCGTGGCGCCGACCGGTACATCAAATGGCCATACCCACAGCGGCTGTCGACCCGTAGTCGCGCTGAGCCGCGAGGCGAAGGCCCGCGCGGGAGGCGAGGAAGTCGGCGGTGATGAAGACGGCGGTCTCGGCGGGAGTGCGCGGGCCCGCTTCCAGGCCCGCGGGTACGTGCACGCGCGACAGGGTCGGCTCGTCGAAGCCGCCCGCGCGCAGGTCGTCGAGGCGACGAGCCTGGTCGGCAGGGGTGCCGAGGGCGGCTAGGTAGCCGAGCTCGGGTAGTCGTAACGCGACGGTGAGCAGCGGGATCTCGAAGCGCGGCTCGTTGGCCAGCACGACGATGGCGGTGCTGTTGTCGACCTCGCCCGCGGCCGAGAGGGTGTTGAGGTAGCGATGCGGCCAGTCGACGACCACTTCGGCGCCGGGGAACGAGGCCGGGTCGGCGAACTCGGGACGCGAGTCACAGATGGTCACCCGGTAGCCGATCATCCGCGCCTGCGCGACGAGGGTGGCCGCGTAGGCGTTGGCGCCGAAGATGATCAGGCGCGGCGGCGGGCAGTACGAGGCGACGAACAGATCCGACTCGGGCAGCGCGACGAGTTCGGTCGCGTGCTTGCGATCGGTGACCAGATGCTGGCCGATGACATCGGGATCCTGATTCCACACCACGGTGAACACGGTGACCCGGCGATGGGCTTGGATATCGGCGGCGATGGTGGGGAATTCGGGAAAATCGCGGCAGGAGAACGGTTCTACGAAGATATCGACGAGTGTTCCGTCGTCGGCGCTCGATTCCAGACCGGTGAGCATGCTGTAGCGACGCAGTTGCCGGACGCCGGTGCGACCCGCTTCCAATGCCGCGTCGTAGACGGTCTCTTCCAGCCGTCCGGAGGCGATCGATCCGAAGACGCCACCGTTGGGGGTGACGAGCATCGAAGAGCCGATGGGCAGGGAATTGGTGCCGATGGTACGGACCACGGTGGCGAGGCCGCCCGTACGGCCCGAATGCCACACTCGCAGAAGGTCATCGACGATATCGCGCATATCTCACAACTCCGATCACCGTGCGCCGACTTCCGGGAAATCGCGATCGGTCCCTGTCGCCAAGTCGTCGCACGTGACGCACACCATATCCTGTCGACCGCCCAAATAGGAACCGGCCCCGATATCGCCTGCGGCTACTTCGGAAATGGCTTCCCAGTGCTTGTTCTCGATCACAACGGGGTGTCCAGGTGTGTTGTGAAACACAGCGCGGGCAAGTCCGCTCTTGCTCGCGCGCGCCGCGGCGAGCACTCTGGCGACGACATCGCCCCCGATATCGGGGATGTCGACGGGCAGAAACGCCACGTAACGGGTGTCGGTTTCGGTGGCGGCGCGCAGGCCCTCGCGCACCGTCGCGGAGAGTCCTGTCGCCCAGTCGGCGACCCACCGGCATCGGGTGCCGTCGGGCAGTCCGAGGGCGGCCGGATCGGGTCCGGTCGCGCCGAGCATGACGATCACCGGATCGCAGCCGCCGTCGCGCAGGGCGGTGATCGCCGAACGCAACCAGGCGCCGTCCTCGGCGAGTGCCTTGGGTTTGCCGTATCGCGTGCCCGCACCCGCCGCGAGGACGATGCCCGTGCACGAGGCGTGCGCGGAACGGTCGAGTGGAGGCATGTGAGCGAAGGTAATGACGCAATGTTGCCGGTCGATTACAGCAGGGGAGCGCACCGGCGACGACACGCCGACGTGATGGACTGCACATCGGTGGCGGCGGGCCGGGGATCGCGCGATGCTGGATCGATGACGAGCGAAGGGCTGAGCCTCGCGGGTTTCAACGATCTACCTGCGAAGACTGCCGAAGATGCGCTGCTTGCCTGTTGCTCGGCGCCACGCTGGGCGCGGGCGATCGCGGCCGCGCGTCCCTATGCCACCACCGACGCGCTGTTGGCGGCGGCCGAGGCGGGAACGGCCGCACTCGACGACGCCGAAATCGACGAGGCACTGGCCGGTCACCCGCGGATCGGCGACCGCCCGACCTCGGCGGCCTCCGCGCGCGAGCAGTCCGGGGTGGCGGGCGAGGACGTACGCGTGGCCCTGGCCGAGGGCAATCGCGCCTACGAGGCGAAGTTCGGCCATATCTACCTGGTCTGCGCGGCAGGTCGCAGCGGCGAGGAGTTGCTGGCGATCTTGCGCGCGCGGTTGGACAACGATCCGTCTACTGAAAGGCAGGTCATGCGAACAGAACTGACGAAGATCAACCGGCTGCGCCTGGCGGGGCTGGTGACGCCATGACGAGCGTGAGTACCCACGTGCTCGACGCCGTGCGTGGGGTCCCCGCCGCGGGTGTCGCGGTGTTGCTGATGCGCGGGGAGCAGCGGCTCACCGAGGCGCTCACCGACGCCGACGGCCGGGTGAAAGAGCTGGCGGCCGGACTCAATCCGGGCGACTACCGGCTGTTCTTCGATACCGGCAGCTACTTCGCGGCGCAGGGCACCGAGACCTTCTATCCGGAAGTCTGCGTCGCGTTCACGGTGGGTGAGCAGCCGCATCTGCATGTGCCGCTGCTGCTGTCGCCGTTCGCCTATTCCACCTACCGAGGGAGCTGAGATGGCACTGACCGGTCCGATCGTGTTGACCGACAATCGATATGGCAAAGCCGAGAATCGGGTTGTGCGTTTCTACAAAGAGAACGCGCGCCACGAGATTCGCGACGTGAACGTCTCGACCACCCTGCGCGGTGATTTCGAGGCGGCATACACCGATGGTGACCAGCGTCACATACTGCCCACCGACACCCAGAAGCACATGGCCTTCGTGTATTCGAAGAAGCCCGGTCTCGACACCATCGAGGACTACGCGATCGCGCTGGGCAAGCATTTCGTGGACTCGGTCGATCCGGTGTCGAGTGCGCGTATCGACGTGGACTCCTATGGCTGGCAGCGGGTTTCGGTCGACGGTGCCGAACACGATCACACCTGGGTGCGTCAGGGCCCCGAGGTGCGCACGGCCGCGGTGACCGTGGCGGGCAAGGGCGTGCAGCAGCAGCGGTGGGTGATCGGCGGGATCAAGGACCTGGTGTTGCTCAAGTCGACCGGATCGGAGTTCGCCGACTTCCTCACCGACGAATACACGACACTCGCGCCGACCCACGATCGCGTGCTGGCCAGTTCGCTGGTGGTCCAGTGGCGGTTCGCCGAGACCAGCGGATTCGACTGGGACGAGGTGTACGCCGGGATCCGCGCCACGCTGCTCGAGCTCTTCGCCACCACGTACTCCAAGGCGTTGCAGCAGACGCTCTACGCGATGGGAACGGCCGCGCTGGAACGCTTTCCGGTGCTGGCCGAGATCCGGTTGTCGGCGCCGAACAAACACCACTTCGACTACGACCTCGCGCGGTTCGAGATCGAGAACAAGGGTGAGGTCTTCTGGGCGGCTGACCGGCCCTACGGCTCGATCCACGCCACCCTGGCGCGAGCGGACGCGCCCGATGCGGGGATCGCGTGGCAGCCGTGAGCGCGCCCGATCTGCTGATTCACGGCTGTGCGGTGATCGCCGTCGACGCGACGGGCACCGAATACCGCGACGGCTGGGTCACGGTGCGCGGCAACAAGATCGACGCTGTGGGCGCGGGTGCGCCGCCCGAGTTCGGGCCGGAGGTCGCGCGGATCGACGGGCGTGGCTGCGTGCTCACGCCCGGTCTGGTCAACACCCACCACCACCTGTACCAATGGATCACCCGTGGGCAGGCCGCCGACAACACGCTGTTCGAGTGGCTGACCACGCTGTATCCGGTGTGGGCGCGGATCGATGAGAAGTCGGTGCGGACGGCGGCCACCGGCGCGCTGGTCTCGCTGGCGCGCAGTGGGTGCACGACGTCGTCGGATCACCACTACGTGTTCCCGCGCGGCGGCGGTGACCTACTCGCCGCCGAGATCGGCGCGGCGGTCGAGGTGGGGCTGCGCTTCCACCCGGCGCGCGGGTCGATGGATCTCGGGCAGAGCAAGGGCGGGCTGCCGCCGGACTCCGTGGTGGAGTCGATCGACGACATCCTCGCCGCGAGTGCGGCGGCCATCGAAGACTGGCACGACCCGTCCTTCGACGCGATGGTGCGGATAGCGCTGGCACCCTGCTCGCCGTTCTCGGTGACCGCCGATCTCCTGCGCGAGTCCGCGGCGCTGGCCCGTTCCGCGGGCGTCCGGCTGCACACGCACCTCGCCGAAACCCTCGACGAGCAGGACTTCTGCCAGGAGAAGTTCGGGTGCACGCCCGCCGAGTACATGGAGCAGCTGGGCTGGCTCGGCGACGATGTCTGGTACGCGCACGCCGTGCACCTCGACGATCCGGCGATCGCGGCGATGGCGCGTACCGGGACCGGGATCGCGCACTGCCCGACCTCCAACGGCCGGTTGGGCGCGGGGATCGCACGGACCGCCGACCTGGTGGCGGCCGGTGTGCCCGTCGGCCTCGGGGTCGACGGTGCGGCCAGCAACGAGTCCAGTTCGATGATCGAGGAACCGCGCAACGCGCTGCTGTACGCGCGGGCGGTCGGCGGTCCGCGGGCGATGACGGTGCGCACGGCGCTGGAGCTGGCGACGATGGGTGGTGCGCGGGTACTCGGGCGGGCGGACGAGATCGGATCCATCGAGCCGGGCAAGCTGGCGGATCTGGCGCTGTGGCGGCTGGATACGCCCGCTCACGCCGGTATCGAGGACCCGGTCGTCGCGCTGATCCTCGGCTCGGCGCCGCCGCTGGCCGCACTGCTGGTGAACGGGCGTGAAGTCGTTCGCGACGATGTCGTGCTAACGGTGGACGAGGCGTCGGTGGGAGCCGAGGTGGCCCAGGCCCAGGCCACACTGCTGGCCGGTGCGTGATCACGCGCGGACCCCGGCGCGTGATCACGCGGGGCGGGGGCGGGCCGTGACGTCATCCGCGCGCCGGCCGGCACGTGAGCTCGGATGTCGGGCCGACAGCCATGCTCGTCGTCGGCGTGCTGATCTGCGGTTTTGCCTGGATCGGCGCACACTGGATGGCGTACACCGGGTTAACCGCGGCGCAATCTGGCGCGGGTTTCGTGCAACACCGTGGCAACTCCCGGCCCCTACTGTGGCCGGTGAGGTTAGCGAGGTGAACGTGGATCTGGACACTGTTTCCGAGATTGTTCTCGCCCGCGAACGCGCCGATCTGGCGCAGGTCGGAGCGGGCAGCGCGGTGCTGGCGGGCGGTACTTTCCTGTTCTCCGAACCGCACGATCATCTCGACACGCTCGTCGACATCACGACCCTGGGCTGGGCGCCGCTGACCGAGTCCGCACCGGGGCTGGAGATCGCCGCGACGTGCACGCTGGCGGAGTTCGCCGGTGCCCGTCCCGGCCGGGAACTCGGCACCTCGACCATGCGACCGGAGTGGCCGGGTACGGCGCTGTTCGCGCAGTCCTGCCGGGCGCTGCTGGCCTCGCACAAGATCTGGCGTACGGCGACGGTCGGCGGGAACGTGTGTCTGTCACTGCCCGCAGGCGCGGTGCTCGGCGCGCTCGTCGCCTTGGACGCGACCGCGGTGATCTGGCCGCGGGGCGGTGGTGAGCGACGAATCTCCCTGCGCGACTTCGTCACCGGACCGGGAGAGAACCTGCTGGGCTCGGGCGCTGTCGTGCGCTCGTTCGTCGTTCCCACCTCGAGCCTGATGGCGCGCACCAGCTTTCGCAAGGCGGCCTTGGCTCCGCTCGGGCGTTCCGGGTCGGTGGTGATGGGCAGGCGTGCGGCCGACGGCCGGTGCGCGATCACCGTCACCGCGGCGACCGTTCGCCCGATCGTTCTCGACTTCGATTCCGTCCCTTCGCCATCCGAGCTGAACAACGCGCTGGCCGCGATCGACCCCGACGTGTGGTTCGACGATCCACACGGTGCGCCGGACTGGCGCGAGCACGTGACCGGGCTGCTGGCCGCAGAGGTGGCCGCCGAACTGCGGGAGGCGTCGTGAGTTCAGCGCGTGGCGTCGTAGGCGGCGCGGGCGGCGAGCACCCGATCCATGTGCTGCTCGGCCCAGCCCTTGATGGTGCGCATCACCGGCAGCAAGTCCTCGCCGAGCGGAGTCAGCCGGTACTCGACGCGAACCGGCACCTCGGGCAGCACGGTGCGGGTGACCAGGCCGTCGCGTTCGAGATTGCGCAGGGTCTGGGTGAGCATCTTCTGGCTCACCCCTGCCAGCCGCTGGTTCAGTTCGCTGTAGCGCAGCGAACCGTCGGCCAGCGCGTTGATCGCCAGACTCACCCACTTGTCGCCGATCCGGTCCAGCAGCTGACGCGCCGGGCATTCGGCCACGTAGGCGTTGTAGGCCGCGCCCGCCTCGGCGCGGCGCTCGGCGGCGGTCCGCGTACTCATCGCTCTCCCTCGCGTGCGGTAGGCACTTCGCAGTGCGTACTTCCCAATAGAGAGTAGCTCTCCCTAGGTTCGGTCAGTACCTACGGAAGAGAGAGATCATCATGCGCGCAGTTGTCGTCCATACCTTCGGCGGACCGGAAGCACTCGAACTCGTCGAGGTGCCGGTGCCCGCGCCGGGGCCAGGTCAGGTGCGGATCCGGGTGTCGGCGGCCGCGGTGAACCCGGTCGACGCGGTGACCAGGGCGGGTGCGCTGGTCGAAGCCGGTCTGATGGCGCCGCGACCGGTGACCGGGATCGGCTGGGACGTGGCGGGTGAGATCGACGAGGTCGGCGCCGGGGTGCCCGGTTTCGCGGTGGGCCAGCCCGTGATCGGGCTTCGTGATCTGCTCGACCGGTCGCTGGGCAGCTACGCGGACTACCTCGTGCTCGACGCGTCGGCGGTGGCAGCGGCTCCCGTCGGCCGCTCGGCGGCGGAGGCCGCGACGCTCCCGCTGAACGGGCTCACCGCTTTTCAGGCGCTCGATCTGCTCGATCTCGCCGAAGGCGACAGTGTGCTGGTGACCGGCGCGGCCGGTGCGGTGGGCGGTTTCGCGGTCGAGATCGCCGCGCGGTGGCGCGGACTCAGGGTGATCGCGCAGGTCGGCGCCGAGGACGCCGGCTTCGTGCGCGGGCTCGGTGCGGAGTGGGTAGTGCCGCGTGAGACGCCGGACCTGGCCGAGGCGGTCCGCGCGCTGGTGCCCGGTGGTGTCGATGCCGTCCTGGACACGGCGGGCCTGAGCGCTGGAGCGCTTGCCGCAGTGCGCAACCGGGGGTCGTTCGTCACCGTCGTCGGTGGCGCCGACCCGGTTCCGTTGCGCGGCATTCGCGTTCACCACGCCTGGATCAGCGCCGACGGCGCAGCCCTGGCCACGCTCGCCGGCTACGACCTCGCCCTGCGCGTGGCCGGCACCCTGCCGCTCGAGCAAGCCGCCGATGCGCACACCCGGCTGGCCCGAGGCGGCCTGCGCGGCCGCATCGTGCTGACCACGGAACACGGAGGTGGTTCATGAGGCTCGATATCGACGGCCGCGCGGTCGAAGTAACCGCGCGGCCCGGCCAGTGCCTGCGCACGCTGCTCCGCGAACACGGCGAGCTCGCGGTCAAGAAGGGCTGCGACTCCGGCGACTGCGGAGCCTGCTCGGTGCTGCTCGACGGCGAACCCGTCCACTCCTGCCTGATCCCGGCCCACCGCGCCGCCGACCGCGCGGTGACGACCGCCGCGGGCCTCGGCGATGCGGATACCCCGAACCCGGTGCAGCGCGGCTTCGTCGAGAACGCCGCCTTCCAATGCGGTTTCTGCACCGCCGGAATGGTGGTGACAGCATCGGGTCTGGCCGCCGCGCGCCCCGACACAGCTGTGGACAACTTGCCTGCTCAGGCAGTCACCGACGCCGAACGCGCCGAGCTGCTGAAGGGAAACCTGTGCCGCTGCACGGGCTATCGCGCCATCGCCGACGCCTTGGCCGCACCCTGTGCATCACTGTGTACAACTGGCGAGGCCGACTCGTCGCCGCACCGCGCGGAGGAATCCGGCCCACTGTGCACGGGGAAGGGGCATCGTGCGGCGAACGCCTCGACGCGGACCCATGTCGCGGAAGCGACGTCCGGGCTCGGTGAGGCGACTGCTGACCGATTCGACGATAGTTCGTCAGGCACGCGCAGCGTTGCCGACGAAGTCGCGAAGCAGGCGGGCGCGGAATCATCCCCCGCTGAAGCTTCGCCCGACGCGTACCCGGCCCCCGCGGTGCGTAGCGATGACGGTCGGTCCGCTCATTCGATCGGTGGAGGAGATGTTCGGCCGGGAAGCGATGAGGTGGCGCGATCCGGTGAGTCGTTCGATGCGGCGGGACCTGCTGTCGAGTCGTATGTGACACACGGTCACCCGGGCCGGTTGGCTGGTGAGGTCACCACGGTGTCGGCGGCGGAGGGGCCGCAGGTCGGGGTGTCTGCCGTGTTGGGGGCGCAGGCGCGGGTCGGTGGGGTGATGCGGCGGAAGTATCGGGCGGGGCAGATCGGAGACGGTGTGGGGGCGCCCGCTGGGGCGCGGATCGTGCGGGGTGCGGAGGCGTTCACGATGGATGTGGTGCCGGGGGCGGGGGAGCGGATGCCGCCGGTGGCCCCGTGGCATCTGGCCGTGCTGACCAGTCCGCACGCGCATGCGCGGATCGTGTCCATCGACGTGGCCGCGGCGCGGGCTGTTGCGGGTGTGCGTGTGGTGTTGACACATGTGGATGGACCGCGAACCGCGTTCTCCACGGCTCGCCACGAACTGCGCGAGGACGATCCGGACGACACCTTCGTGCTCGACAGCACGGTCCGGTTCGTGGGGCAGCGGGTAGCCGCGGTGGTGGGGGAGACCCTGGACGCCGCACGTGCGGGGGTGCGAGCGCTGCACGTGGAGTACGAGGTGCTGCCCGCGGTCTTCGAGCCCGAGGCAGCGTTGGCCGATGGCGCGCCGGTGCTGCATGCCGACAAGCCGGACTCGGCACGGATCGCCGACGCGCAGCGCAATCTGATCGCCGAGATCCACGGTGGTGTCGGTGATTTCGAAGCCGGTATCGGGCAGGCCGCGAAAGTGGTCAGCGGCGTGTGGAATTCGCCGCGCGTGCAGCATGTGCACCTGGAGACCCATGGCGGGATCGGCTGGCTCGACGACACGGGCAGGCTCGTCGTTCGCTCGAGCACCCAGGTGCCGTTCCTGGTCCGCGACGAACTGTGCCACCTGTTCGGGCTGGGTCGAGACCGCGTGCGGGTGTTCGCGACTCGCGTCGGCGGCGGCTTCGGGGCCAAGCAGGAGATGCTGGCCGAGGACCTGATCGCCTTGGCCGTGCTCCGCACCGGGCATCCCGTGCAGTACGAGTTCACCCGCACCGACGAATTCACCTCGGCCACGTGCCGTCATCCGATGCGGGTCGCGGTCACCGCGGCCGCCGACGCGGCGGGCATCCTGACCGCGCTCTCGGTGGACGTACTCGCCGACGCGGGCGCGTACGGCAACCACAGCGCGGGCGTGATGTTCCATTCCGTCGGCGAATCGGTGGCCGTCTACCGCTGCCCGAACAAGCGGGTGAACGCACAAGCGGTGTACACCAACAACGTTCCCTCTGGCGCGTTCCGTGGCTACGGACTCGGCCAGGTGATCTTCGGTGTCGAGTCGGCGATCGACGAACTGGCTCGTGAACTCGGCATCGACCCCTTCGAATTCCGCCGTCGCAATGTGGTGATCCCGGGCGATCGGTTCACCGCCGCCGAAATCGACGAGTCCGACCTGACCTTCGGTAGTTACGGCCTCGACCAGTGCCTCGACACCGCCCAGCGGGCGCTCCTGCGCGGCAACGGTGTCCCCGCGCCCGGACCGGATTGGCAGGTGGGGGAGGGCATGGCGGTGGCGATGATCGCGACCGTGCCCCCGCGCGGACATCATGCCGATGCCACGGCGAGCCTGCTGCCCGACGGCCGCTACGAAATCGGGGTCGGCACCGCGGAATTCGGCAACGGCACCACCACCGTCCACGCCCAGCTCGCGGCAACGGCGCTGGCCACCGCCGCCGAGCGAATCGTGATCCGCCAGTCCGACACCGACGTGGTCGGCCACGACACCGGCGCGTTCGGCTCCACCGGCACCATGGTCGCGGGCAAAGCCTCCTACGCGGCGGCGCTCGAACTGCACGCGATGATGTTGGCGAGGGCGGCGAAGGTGAGCGGTCACCCCGAACGCGACTGTCTGCTCGAAGCGAGCGGCGTGCGCTGCGGCGACGAACTGATCACCGCGGCGCAACTGCTTGCCGACGGCGAGCTCGTCGCCCACGGCACCCACGCGGGCACCCCGCGCTCGGTGAGCTTCAATGTCCACGCGTTCCGGGTGGCGGTCCAGCCCTCGACCGGTGCGGTACAGATATTGCAGTCGGTCCAGGTCGCCGACGCGGGCACGGTGCTGAACCCCGTGCAGCTGCGTGGGCAGGTGGAAGGCGGCGTCGCCCAGGCGATCGGGACCGCGCTCTACGAGGACATGCGATCCGAGTCCGGCGTGGTGACCACGCGGACGCTGCGCCACTATCACGTTCCGCAGTTCGCCGATCTGCCCCGCACCGAGGTGTATTTCGCCGAAACCAGTGACGAACTGGGTCCGCTGGGTGCCAAATCGATGAGTGAGTCCCCCTACAACCCGGTGGCCCCCGCCCTGGCGAACGCGATCCGCGACGCCGTCGGTGTCCGCCCTTACCGATTACCGATGACCGCCGATCGTGTGTGGCGGGCCGTCAAGGAAGGAACCGCCGGGTGAATACTCGCCTGCCCGAACATATTCGAGCCCGCATCGACTCGGTGCTCGACTCCGTCGACGCCGAACTGCGCGTGCGCTACCCAGGAGCCGGTGACCGGGTCCAACCCGTGCACACCGCCTACGTGCCGGCCGACCGCGCCACCGCGCAGACCCCCGCCGAGTGGGGCGCCACCGCCTTGGAGCTACTGCATCGCCACGCCGACTTCCTCGTCGGTCTCGATGTCACCGGTTCGCTCCCGGCCGTGCGCCGTCGACTCACGGACCAGCCGGTGCAGGACATGCGCATCGACTTCGAGGACGGTTACGGGTTCCGGGCCGATGACGAGGAGGACGCGGCGGCGAAGGCGGCGGGCGAGGCGCTGGCGGCATGGGCCGACAAGCCCGGCGCACCGGTCTCGTTCGGTGTTCGGACGAAAGGTCTGGCCGCGAACGAACGTCGGCGCGCGTTGCGCACTCTCGAACTCGTCCTCGACGGGGCGGGTGGCGCACTGCCCGGATTCGTGTTCACGGTGCCCAAGATTCGCGCTGCGGAACAGGTGTCGGCGATCGTCGATCTGTGCACCGGACTCGAGCGCGGCCACGGCCTGCCCGAACGGTCGCTGCGTTTCGAGCTCCAGATCGAGAGCCCGCAGGCGATTATCGCCCCCGACGGCACCGCGCCCATCGTCAAGATGATCCACCTGGCCGACGGCCGCTGTAGCGCACTGCATTTCGGTACCTACGACTACACCGCCGCCTGCGGCATCGCGGCCACCGATCAGGCCCTCGACCATCCCGCCGCCGACCACGCCAAGTCGGTGATGCAGGTCGCCGCCGCGCAGACGGGGGTGTGGATCTGTGACGGCTCCACCCAGATCGTCCCCGACGTCGATCCCGAAGGCGCCATGGCCAACCACCACCGCCTGGTCGAGCGAGCCCTGCGCCGCGGCTACTACCAGGGCTGGGACATGCACCCCGGCCACCTGATCACCCGCTGGCTCGCCACCTACGACTTCTTCCGCGGCGCGCGCGAGGTGGCGGTGCCGCGCCTGATCGCCTACCTGGACCGGCGTGGCGGGGGTGTGATGGACGAGCCCGCGACCGCCGAAGCCTTGGCGAGCACCGTGCTGCGCGGCCTGCGTGCCGGTGCGTTCACCGAGGCCGAACTGCTCGCCGATGCGCCGGGTCTGACCGGCGAGGTTCTGCTCGATCTCGCCGCTCGACGGGTGCGCGCGACGTGATGAGCCCGGCACAAATAGCGGTATACCAGTAATATGGCACCCGACCCCAGGAGGCACCCGTGAGCCGATTCACCGGCAGCGACGATTTCACCCTGCTCCCTGATCTGGCCGTCCGCACCCTCGGCGGTTCCGTGATCTGGGCGAACGACGAATTCTTCGCGGAGAAGGAGAACCTGGTCAGCCCGGGTCCGTCGGAGTACCAGCCGGCGACGTTCGGCCACAAGGGCCAGGTCTACGACGGCTGGGAGACCCGCAGGCACCGCGGCAAGCCCGGCGACGATTCGGCCGTCGTGCGCCTCGGCGTGCCCGGCGTGATCCGTGGCGTCGTGGTCGACACCGCCTGGTTCAAGGGCAACTTCCCGCCCGAGGTATCGCTGTCGGCGCTGGCTGTCCAGGGCTACCCGCCTGCCGAGCAGATCGCGGCCCGCACCGACTGGGTGACCCTGCTCGACCGCGTGAAGGTCGGTGGTGACAGCCGCAATCCGTTCCCCATCGACAGCGAGAACCGCTGGACCCATGTGAAACTCACCATGCATCCGGACGGCGGCGTCGCCCGCCTGCGCGTGCACGGCGAAGGCCGCCCCGATCCCGCGCTGCTCGGCCTCGGCCCACTCGATCTCGCCGCGCTGGAGAACGGCGCCGTCGTGCTCGACTGCTCCAACCGGTTCTACAGCTCGCCCAACCAGCTGCTCTACCCCGGCCTGGCCAGGGAAATGGGCGACGGCTGGGAGACGGCACGCCGCCGCGACGACGGAAACGACTGGGTACGAATCCAACTCGCGGGCCCGGGGGCGATCCGGCTGGCCGAGATCGACACCTCCTGCTTCCTCGGCAACAGCCCCGGCGCGGCCTCACTGACCGGATTCACCAGTGACGGAACCGAAGTCGAGCTCTTGCCGCGCACCGACCTGCTGCCCGACACCCGCCACCGGTTCGTGCTACAGCCCGCAGCCGCCTCCGTCGTGGAGGTACGCCTCGACATCTATCCCGACGGCGGGCTCGCGCGGCTGCGGCTCTACGGGGAGCTCGGATGAGCGCAGTATCGCGCAGCGATTCCATGGGCGGTGGTGGCCGGGCGACGGGTGGGCGCGACGTTCGCGATTTCGTCGGGTACGGGCCGAATCCGCCCGACCCGCAATGGCCCGACGATGCGCAGATCGCCGTGCAGTTCGTGCTGAATTATGAAGAGGGCGGGGAGAACAACGTCCTCGACGGTTCGCCGCATTCGGAGACCTTCCTCTCCGAGATGACGCCCGCCGATGCCTTCCCGAACCGGCACATGAGCATGGAATCGCTCTACGAATACGGTTCGCGCGCCGGGTTGTGGCGGGTGCTGCGCGCCTTCGAACGGCGTGACCTGCCGCTCACCGTCTTCGCGGTGGCGCGAGCCATGCAGCGCAATCCCGAAGCGGTGGCGGCCTTTTCCGAACTGGGCCACGAAATCGCCTGCCACGGCTTGCAATGGAAGTCCTATCAGCTGATCGATCGCGATATCGAGCGCGCCGATATGGCCGAGGCGATCCGCATCCTCACCGAACTCACCGGCTCCGCCCCGCTCGGCTGGTACACCGGCCGCGACTCCCCGAACACCCGCGAATTGGTCGTCGAACAGGGCGGTTTCGTCTACGACTCCGACTCCTACGCCGACGACCTGCCCTACTGGACCGAGGTGCGCGGCCAGAGCCACCTGGTGGTTCCGTACACCCTCGACACCAACGACATGCGCTTCGCCTCCCCGGCGGGCTTCGCCAACGGCGAGGAGTTCTACGCCCACCTGCGCGACGCCTTCGACGTTCTCTACCGCGAAGGGGCCGAGGACACCCCGAAGATGCTCTCCGTGGGTCTGCACTGCCGTATCGCGGGCCGTCCCGCCCGCACCGCCGCCCTGGAACGCTTCCTCGACCACGTCCAATCCCACGACCGGGTGTGGACAACCCGCCGCATCGACATCGCCGAACACTGGCGCAAGGTGCATCCGGCGGGCGTCCGGCTCCTGGGCAACTGACGCGAAACGTCGACCCCGGTAAGGGGCCGACGTCGGCTCGGTGTCTAGGCCAGACCGCAGCGTTCGATATTGCTCAGCGTGATCTGGCGATCGGATTCCTTGGCCTGCGGAACGCGGTTGTAGGCGCCCATGGAGTCCATGTACTCGACGAACGTGTCCGCGATCTCCTCCGGCGTCGCATCCGGTTTCGCGGCGCGGACGTTGTCGACCAGGGTGCGCGTGGTCTCGCACTGCTCTTCCGGGGTGAAGATCGGCGGCGGCGGGTCGGCGTGCGCGAAAGCCGGTGCGAGCAGCAGCACGAAAGCGGCCAGGGCGGCGGATCGAATCATTCTCACCCGTGCGACTCTACGTATCGAAACAGCAACGGCCCCAAGCTACTCGGCGTAGCGCGGGGCCGTTGTCGTGCTCGGGGTCAGTCGAACAACGTAGCCTTACACGCTTTGACATCTTACAGGCTTGGAGTGGTAAAGTTTAAGCGGAGGTGACGCAGCATGGATCATGAGATCAGCGTTGACGAAGACGTATATCAGGCACTCGCGCGGCATCGCAAAGGGTTCGAACAGCCCAATGACGTGTTGCGGCGACTCCTGCTCGATCGGGAGCCGCCGAGAGCGGGTAGTTCCGCAATGGAGGTGATCCCACGCATTGGTCGCCTGTCGGCGCTTGTGGATGCCGGATTGATCGATGTCGGTGATCAGTTACGCCATGAGCGGGTCCGTAAGGGGCAGGTGCTTGTCGGTGAGGTGGCTGAAGGCGGTTCGATCCGAACCGTCAACGGCGTGTACAGCGCTCCGTCACCTGCGCTCAAGGGCTTGGTCGGAAGCGATATCGACGGTTGGCACAACTGGATTCACGTTCGGTCGGGCAAGAGTCTGCGAGAACTGCGGTCCAACCTCTAGGCGGACGATGCCTACATGCAAGAGAACCGACCGCCCCTCCCTGGTGCGGGAGTGGACGATCGGCCATGTATTTCAATACTAGCAGGGGGGCATGAAATCGGCACGCAACCGCTCGTAACCAACTACAGCAAGCCGTATAAGACTTTGCCGGAGCAGGTCGCCCTGCTTCGCGACCGGGGCATGGCGATCCAGGACGAACCTGCCGCAATCGCGCAGTTGCTTGCGATCGGCTACTACCGGCTCAGCGGGTATTGCTACACCTTCCGCGAGCACGCTGTTCCATGCGCGATCACCTGCGATTGTCCTCGACGCAGTGATGGTTTCGTCCTCGGGACAACGCTCGACCGGGTAGTCGAACTGTACGAGTTCGATCGCATGCTGCGTTTACTCGTCTTGGACGGCATCGAGCGGGTCGAGGTCGCATTGCGGATGCGACTGGGGTATGTCGTCGGCGCAGGTGGCGCGTTCGCTCATCTCGACCCCGCCGCGCTGGATCCTGCGTTCACCCGCTTCGATGAGGAGCGCCCACTTGCCAGTAGACCGCATTGGCTCGGTAGCGAACATGCGAAATGGCTGTCGAAAGTCACCTCTGAAGCGGAGCGGTCAAAGGAGGATTTCGTAGTCCATTTCAAGGCTAGATACGGTATGCCACTGCCTGTTTGGGTTGTTACCGAACTGCTGACCTTCGGTAGTCTCGTCACGCTGGTCGGTGGGTTGAAGCCTCGACACAAGAGCTTGATCGCCGAGACGCTCGGAATTTTCGATCCTGATTGCGATGGTGATGGGGCAGCACTGGCGAGTTGGATGTCGAACC
>NZ_JBHWZY010000047.1:0-15946 GCF_042727815.1 Nocardia sp. NPDC060220 | reverse complement strand
CCCTGCTGGTAGGCGCCATAGGCCGCGAGCACCCTGGCCGGAGCGGCATCGGCCGAGCCTGCCAGTTCGTAGCGTTCGGCGCAGTCGATCGCCTGGACCGCCAGCGCGCGTAATTCACCGAGCCGGCCCGCCATCCCGGCCGCCCCGGCCGTCGCGGTTCTGGCACGGACCGCGACGCGACCCAGTCCGGCCTGCTCGGAGTGCACGATCGCGTGGCGCACAGACGCCGCGCCGCTGTCGATCTCGCCCCCGTAGATCTCGGCGATGCCGCAGTGCAGCGCGGCGTAGCAGTCGAGGTCGGGCTGACCGGTCACCGGCGGCAGCGGCCAGCGCATCGAGGACGAATCACCCACCAGGACAGCCACTCCCGCGCTCACAGCGCGGTCGAGAGCGGCCACCCACTCGGCGGGCACCACCGGCGCGGCCGATTCGGGGCCCACATGGGCGGCTTCGAGATAGACCTCCGCGGCGGCGATATCGCCCGACTCCACCGCGACGGCCGCGCGCAGCAGGCGAACGAAAGTGTCGTGTTCGGGGAGGTTTTCGAGGGCGGCGAGCAGGGCGTGACCCGTGCCGTCCAAGACCATGCGCAACCCCCAGTCGCGCAGGAAGGGCACCAGCCCGGGGGTGCCGGGCTCGGCCAGGACATGGCCGAGCGCGGGCCCCGGCATCGCGGCCGCGGTGAACCAGGCCGCCACCCGGCGATGACAGTCGGGCAGGCGCTCCGGCCTGGTGTACGCGGCCTCGGCGAGCAGGTAGGCGCGCAGGAGCGGATGGTAGGTGTGCCAGAGTTCGCCCGCGTGGGCGACGGTGTGCAGCGGGAAGTTCGCGCGCAGCAGTTCGTCGAGGATG
The DNA here is from genome assembly GCF_042727815.1 of Nocardia sp. NPDC060220. Lineage (NCBI taxonomy): Bacteria > Bacillati > Actinomycetota > Actinomycetes > Mycobacteriales > Nocardiaceae > Nocardia > Nocardia sp. NPDC060220. The sequence goes on along the minus strand of NZ_JBHWZY010000047.1, from coordinate 15,094 downwards.
CGGGCGGCGTCGTCACCGACCAGATCCTCGGCCATCGGCAGGCAGAATTGCTCGGGAACCGCGGTGGCGAGCAGGAATTCGAGCGTGGGCGCGGGCAGGGCGGCGAGCAGTTCGGCGACCAGGAAGTCGGCGACGGCGTGTGAGGGGCGGGCCAGCGCGGCGAGGGCGGTGTCGCGGTCGGTGCCGCCGGCCGACAGGCAGATCGCCGCGATGCGCACCAGCGCGGCCCAGCCACGGGTCAGGTTCTGGACCACGGCGAGTTCGGCGTCGTCGAGCCGGCACCCGTGCTGGGCGAGCAGTTGAGCGACCCGATCCGGGGACAACGCGAGTTCGGGCACTCCGATCCGGGTGAGCCTGCCTGCCAGGTCGAGGGCGTGCCACCGCAGCGGCGGGTCGAATCGGCTCGCGATCACCGCAGTGACCTGGCCGGGCAGGTGTGTGAGCAGGTATTCGAGGCCGGCGAGTTGCAGCGGGTCGGTGAGCAGGTGGGCGTTGTCGATCACCAGCACGGTCGGCTCGACGCAGGCCAGCGCGGCGACGAGGTCCACGGCGCGGTCCATCGGCGTGTGCAGCATCCCGGTCGGGACGAAATCCGCGATCGGCTCGAGTGTTCGGGCGATGTCGGCCAGCAGATCGGATCCGTGCTGTTCGGCGACGGTGGACCACGCGACGCGTGCCGAGCACCGGCGGCGCACCCAGTCGACCAGCACGACGGTCTTCCCACTGCCCGCGGGCCCGCACAGCAGCACCGTCTGCCCGGCGCCTGCCTGCGCCCGATCCAGGCGGGCGAACGCCTCGTTGCATCGAACCGGGGCGAAGGACAGCTCGGGAAGACCGGCGAGCCGACCCGACACAGCTATCACCGAGCCGCCACCGTGAAAGTCCAGAGAACCCGACGACGAAGCCATCTTCACCCTCCTGAACACGCTGTTCACCGCGCGGCGGCCGACCTCCGCCGAGATCGACGGTAGGCGAATCAGCGGCTGCGCGGTTGCTGGCGAGGGGAAGTGAGGGCGCTCGTTATCAGATCGACGTCGACTCGTCGGCGGATGCTCAGTCGGGCAACTGGGACATACTCAGCAGCGTGAGGCCGAGGGTGTCGATGCGGGCCATCACGCCACGCATGGCCGTACTGTCGGCGACCAGACCGAAGAGGGTGGTGGTTCCGGTGGGCGAATGCGAGCTGGGGCGCAGCTCGGGGAAGGCCGCGAGGACACGCTCGGACAGCTCGCCCTCGATGACGAACTGATAGCGCAGCGGGCCGGACGTCGACATGGTTCCAGCGTCGCGGCCGGTCGCCGAGGGCGCCTCATCCGCTCCGGGTGAATTCGGTCGCCACCTGCGACGTCACCGGCCGAAACATTTTTAAACATGGTTATTTCAGTTTCCGGGACGCGGTCCCGCTCCGGTGGCTAATGTCGCGCTCAACATCAGCGCGAACAGGAGAACATCATGAAGATCTACCAGGCGCGGCGTGCCGGTTTCGGACTCACGGCATTCACCGCGGTGGCCGCGGCCGCCGTGCTGGCAGCACCCCAGGCATCCGCGCTCGTGCAGGGGATCGCGGTGAGCGGCAGCACGCACTACGTGGATACCGCCTACACCGTGACCGCCGATGTCACGGCCACCTCGTTCCTGTTCAAGGTGACCTTCACCGACAACGGCACCCAGATCGGCGAGCCGGTCTCGGTGGCCGACGGCAAGGCCACCATCACCTGGACGCCGAAGACCACCGGCGCGCACGAGATCAAGGCGGTGCAGGAGCTCATCAGCTCGAAGACCGTCACGATCACCGTCGCCCCGAAGCCGACCAACCCCGGCGGTGGCACGAGTACCGGGTCCGCTGATCTGGGTGGGCTGCTGTCGGGCTCGGCCGGCTAGCCCACCCGCGACGACGGCCGCCGCGAACCTCTCCCCGCGGCGGCCGTTCGCGCGTTCAGGCCTGGTCGTAGGCCTGTTGCAGGGCGGCGATGTCGAGCTTGGACATCGAGCGCAGCGCCGTGCCGACGGCGATGACGCGATCGGTCTCGCCACCCATCAACTTGGGCAGCACCGCCGGGACGACCTGCCAGGACACTCCGAAGCGGTCGGTGAGCCACCCACACGGGCCGGGCGCGCCGCCGCCACTCGTCAACGCCTCCCAGAGCCGATCGATCTCGTCCTGGGTATCCACGATCACCTGCAGCGAGGCAGCATCGCTGTGCGGGTGGCCCGGGCCGCCGTTCATCAGCGTGACAGCCTGGCCGTCGAGGTCGAGGGTGACGATGAAGGCCGAACCGTCGCCCTGGCGGGTGACCTCGACGACGCGCGAGTTCGGGACGGTCGCGGCATAGAGTTCGCCCGCCGCTTCGGCGTCGGCATCGAACCAGAGGAATGTGTTGACGGACATGATGTGCTCCTTGGGGTGAGTGGCTTGCTTCACCCACTGGTCGGAGCCGCACACCGCCCTTCGACACATCCACCGAACTTTATTTTCGCGGCAAGGTCTGCGCGAACCCCACTCCGCGTTCGACCATTCCCGCAGTGCGGTGTCATCGTCGACCGCGTCGGGGGCCACGCGCAACCAGCCGTGCAGTTCGCGCCCGCCCATCACCATCGGCGTGATCGTCGATCCGTCGAGCAGGGCATCGCCTTCGGCCGGGGCGACCCGCACCAGCAGCCCGCCCTTGCCGCTGGCGGCCACGGCCATATTGCCGCCGATCAGGAAGGCGAGACCGCCGAACATCTTCCGCTCGTCGAGATCGGGCCGTGGGTAGACGATCTCCCGGATCCGCTCGGCGAGTTCCTCGTCGTATGCCATCGACTCAGTGTGCGCCGAGCCACCGACAAGAAGGCTCAGATGCCGAGGGCGGCGGCGAACATCGGCCAGGAATCGTGAACGTCGTCCTGCCAGTACGGCCAGGCATGGGTGCCCCCGGCGCGGAAGCGGACGTCGGCGGGGATGCCGAGCTGGGCCAGGCGTCCCGCGAGTGGGGTCGAGCAACTGCCGACCACGGCTTCCATGGTGCCGCCGACCAGCAGCCGGTCGAGCAGGACGCCGACGTTGCCCGCGATGCTCGGATCGTTGAACGCCTCGTGCGGGCCGGGGGCGCCGTTGCCCGAGGACAGGTAGATGGCGGTGCCGCGCAGGCGGTCGGCGTGCAGGGTCGGGTCGTTGGCCGCCCACGCCGGGTCGCCGGGGGCGCCCCACATGTTGGTCGCGTCGGCGCCGAACGTGGCCAGCTGGGACCGGACCAGCGTCTCGGCGAGCGGATTGCTGGTCTGCGTGCACCCGCTGAAGGCGCCGACCGCGCGATACAGGCCGGGCGCCGCGATCGCCAGGTTCAAGGCCGAGGTGGCCGACATCGACAGGCCCGCGACGCCGTTGGCGCCGGTCATGCCGAAGCGATCGTTGAGCAGCGGGGGGAGTTCGTCGGTCAGGAAAGTGGACCACTTGTTGCGACCCAGCGCACCGTCGTCGCGCTGCCAGTCGGTGTACATGCTGGCGCGGCCACCGATCGGGACGATCACGTTCACCGGCTTGTCGGCGAAGAAGTCGACCACATCGGTGCGCCGCATCCACGGCCCGCCGCCCTCGCCACCGTCGACCGCGTTCAGCAGATACAGTGCGGGCGCACCGGACCCGGGATGCGACATCCAGAGGGTGATCGGGCGGTTCATCGCCGCGGAGTACACGACCACCTCGAATTGCCGACCGCCGAGCGGGCGAACATCGAGGATCCCCGATTCCGCCGACGCCGCGGGCGAGACGACGATTCCACAGCCGAGCAGGACGAGCAGACAGCACACAAGCCGACGCATGCGACGTAGTGTGCCGCATGACCCCGCTAATGTCCGGCATTGGGCGGTTCGTGTCCCTATTGTGCGTGTTCATCCGGAAAATGCGCGCGCAGCCCGGTGATCGAGGCGGGTCCCGCGTCGGGGACGTGCATCCGGTCCGCAATCGCGGCACGGAGCTTGCGCGGGAGTCCGGGCGCGTGACGGGCGAGGTAGGCCGAGAGCCAATGCGGTTCGCCGACGAGGAACGGGAAATCGGTGTTCATCATCGGGCGGATCACCAGCATCGGCAGCGGCGCGTGCAGCGGGCGGTAGTCGCGATTCCACAGGCCCGCCACCGGGCAGCCGGGATAGAACTGGCCGAGCATGGCGCCCGCGCGCACGATGTCACTCTTTCGCGTGGCGTGGGCGGCGTCGATGCGGGTGGTGTCGTCGAGGTCGGGGAAGACGGTCAGGACGGCCGGGGTGTGGTCGAGGGTGCGGTAGAGGTCGAAGGCGTCGTCGACGGCCTCGGCGATCGAGCCGGTGTCGGCCAGTTCGGCGATCCACAGGGTGTGTTGTGCGGCAGCGGGTTTGACGAACGGGCAGACGGGGCCCGGTCTGCCCTGGGCGGGATCCGGTCGCATCAGGGTGTCGGCGAACCACTCCAGCAACGGCGCCGTTCGAGGATGTTCGGCGGACCAGCGGACGGGGTCGTCGTAAACGCACCACCAGGTAGCGGTGGTGCGCCTGCCGGTCGTCGAGCGCAGGGTGGTCATGGTGTGGCTGTCGCGGTTTCGGCCGCACGCAGGTGGCGGTCGAGGATCGGGCCGATGTGAGCGACGACGTCGGTGTTGGTGAGCTGGGCGTGAGTGGTGTCGACCGGATGTTCGATGAGACGACCCGTGACGAAAGGACGCCACATCTGGGCGTCGAGGAAGGCGGTCATGCCCTGGGTGGCGCAGAAGTAGAGGAGGTCGCCGTCGAACCGGTCGGGGCGGTAGCCGTGTGAGAGACGAACACCGTCGGCGTAGGCCTCGTGCAGTCGGGTCAGCTGGGCAGCGGCGAGCCCGGACCCGAGAGTTGCTCCGGCGGCGGCCAATTCGGCGGCGGCTTGCTCCGCCGAGAGGTCGGGAAGGGCGTCTGCGTCGTCGGGTTCGTCACCGAGCAGGTGGGTGAGGAGGTCGCGCATGCGGGGGCGCGGGGGTGGGTCGGCGTGATCGGGGATGACGACACTGTCGAGCATGGCGAGGGTGGCCACGTCGCGACCTCCGGCGCGCAGCCGGACGGCGGTGGCGTGGGCGAGTTGGCCGCCGAGGGACCAGCCGAGGAGATGGAGGGGGCCGTCGGGTTGCAGGCGGGTGATCTCGGTGGCGTAGGTCCTCGCGAGGAAGTCGACGGTCAGGGCGTCGGGTCGCGCGGTCACGTGCGCACCTGATGTGGCCTGGCCCGACCGTGTCCCGGACAAGGTCGGTGCCTGCAATCCGTACACAGGACGGTCCGTGATGTGGCGTGCCAGGCCGGTGTAGCACCAGGCGAGCGGGACGGCGGAGTGGACACAGAACAGCGGTGGACGGGTTCCACCGGTGCGCAAGGGCAGCACGGTGGCGAGGGCGTCGGCGCCCGGGTCGGCGTCGGCGCGGTAGGTCTCGATGCGGTGGGCGAGGGCGGCGACCGTCGGTGCGGTGTAGAGCCAGCGGACCGTGATCGGGGTGTCCGTCGACTGGGCCAGCTGCGCCGAAACACTCACGCCGGTCAGCGAATTGCCGCCGATCGCGAAGAAGTCGTCGTCGGCGCCGACCGTGTCGAGATGGCAGGCAGTGGCGAAAGTGGTGGCGATCAGGTGTTGGAGCGGGGTTTGCGGCGATCGGTAAGGAGTGGAGGACGGCGTGGGAAGTGCCGCGCGGTCGAGTTTGCCGTTGGCTGTCAGTGGGAGGCGGTCGAGGGTGACCAACGCGGCGGGGACCATGGCCGCGGGCAGGACCGTGCGTAAACGAGCGAGGGTTGCGGTGGCATCGAATGTGATATCCGAGGAGAACACATGTTCCGGCCCACGGCGGGCCAGGGCCGAGGCACTGTCGAAGATGGCGTCCGGCGCCGAGGGATCCGCCGAGCCGCAGACCGGGACCGAGGCACCGTCGGCTGCGGTGCCCGACGCGGAGAGATCGGCCGAGCCACGGACCGGGACGGAGGCACTGTCGGCCGCGATGTTCGGCGCGAAGGGGTGCTGCGGACCGGCGCGGACGGAAGCTCGGGTCGGGACGACGTAGCCGATGAGACGGGCGGCGGGGGTGCCCGCGTCGGCGATGTCGACTGCGGCGTGGGCGATGGCAGGGTCGGTGAGCAGGGCTGCTTCGACTTCGGCCGGTTCGATGCGGCGGCCGCGGACGGCCAGCTGGGAATCGATGCGGCCGAGGAACTCGTAGCCGCCGGCGCGTGGTCCGACGAGATCGCCGGTGCGGTAGACACGTTCGCCGCCACCTCTGGGATCTGCCACGAAACGGGCCGCGGTGGTCGCGGGATCGCCGAGGTAGCCCTGCGCTACGCACGGTCCACCGAGGTACAGCTCGGCCCGCGCACCGGCGGGGACAGCCCGCAGGCGTGGATCCAGGAGCAGCGCGACCACTGTCGGTAGCGGTGCGCCGATCGTCACGGGCTCCCCCGCTACCAGGGGCGCCGATTGGGTGGCCATCACCGTGGCCTCGGTGGGGCCGTAGCCGTTGTGCAAGCGGACTCGGGATGCCCAGGTGGCGACCAGTTCCGGCGGGCAGGCCTCGCCGCCGACGACCACCACCGCCAGACTCGGCACGTCAGCGGGGCGCAGTGTCGCCAGCACGGCGGGCGTGGTGAGCAGATGTGTGACGCGATGCTGGGCGATCAGCCCGGTCAGCTCCGCGCCCGCCACCACCGTGGGCGGTTCGATCACCAGACGCGCGCCCGCGGCGAACGCGGCGAGGAGTTCGAGCAGGTGCGCGTCGAAGGCGGGTGAATGCGCGTGCAGCACTACCGAATCCGGCGTGGTGCGGTAGCGGTCGAGCAGGTGGCCGGTCAAGGGAGCGAGGCCGCGATGCGTCACCGCGACGCCTTTGGGCGCCCCGGTTGTCCCCGAAGTATGGATCAGGTAGGCGAGGTGCGCGCAGGTCAGCCGGTCGCGACGATCCGCGTCGGTGACCGGGTCCGATCGCTGATCGGCCACGTGGGCCAGGGTTTCCGCGTCATCGAGCAGCAGCCAGGTGACCCCGGCGGAATCGCCGGATCGCCCGGGGCGAGCAGCCCGTGTCGTCAACCCCAGCACCGCACCGGATCCGGCGATGATCCGGGCGACCCGCTCACCCGGATCACCCACATCGATCGGTGTCAGACAGGCACCGGCCGCCGCGATCGCGCGCACTGCCAGCACCGACTCGAGCGACCTCGGAATCGCGGTCAGTACCGGACTCCCCGGCGTGGCCCCGTACGCGATGAGTACCCTGGCCCACCGCGCCGCAGACTCGCCGAGCTCCCGATAGGTCATCGACCGGCCATCATCCACCACCGCGACGGTGTCTGCCCCATCGAATCCGCCGAACAGTTCCGGCAACGTCGAAGTCGTTGCCGCGCAAGCGACCCGGTGCGAGAGGGTCGGGACCGATTCCGCGACAGGCCGGAGCAGCGGTCGCTGCGCGAGGTCACCCGTGTCCTCGCTGTCGCCTGGTTTCACGGCTGCGTCCTCGGTGGGGGATCGCGAAGGGCGTGGGGTGGTGAATTCAGTGGTCAGGTCGCGGATCTGCCGGGCGGGTTCGGCGGCCAGGAAGGTGGCGAACCAGTCGAGGAACAGGCGGTGGTACCAGGCCAGGGTGGCGACGTCGTAGCGGGCCGGGTTGGCTTGGAAGTCGATCGTCGCGGTGGTGTTGTCGGGACCGAGTTGATAGCCGTTGACGAGGAGGTCTTCGACGGGGCCGAGGCTCAGCAGGTGGGCCCGGCCGTCAGCCGCACCGAGGGTCAGCGGAGCTGTGAAACCGAGGAGATTGATCACGGGGCCGAATCCGCCTCTGGCCAAGTGCGTTTCGCCACGGTCGCGTTGAATGTCCTCATAGCGGTAGCACTGGTGACGCAGGGCCCCGATCACCCGCAGGCGCACCTGATCGATCAGTTCTTCGACTGTCGCCGTATCGAGGTCGCGCAGCCGCAAGGGCACGACATTGGAGACCGACCCGGCCGAGCGTCGCAGGGCAGCGGTGGGCCGAGCGGCCACGGGCAGTGAGAGGACGATCTGGTCGGAGCCCGACATTCTGGCGAGGAACGCGGCGAAGGCAGCGGCGGTCAGCTCCGGAAAGCTGGCCGCGTAACGCCGGCGCGCGACGGCCAGCAGATTCGCGGTGCGCTCGTCGAGGCAGGCCGACACCCGGTGCGGACAGGCCGACGCGGGCGCGGCGACACCGGCCATCCCGATCGGATCCGGCAGCCCCGCAGTCTCTTTCGCCCAGAACGCCCGATCCGCCACCGCGCGAGAGGAATGCCGATAGACCCGATCCGCCTCGACCAGGTCCTCGATCGACAACACCTCGGCCCGGTCGAGATCTCTTTCCTGCGAATAGCTTTCGGCAGCCAACCGGAGCAGCGCCGCCGCACCGACACCATCGAGCACCAGATGATGACTGCGTAGGTAGAGAAAACACCGCTCGGGTCCCACCCGGTACAGCGTCGCGACAGTGATCGCGTCCGTGCACAGATCCAGCCGGGCCCGTCGATCCGCCTCCATCCGCGACAGCGCTTCGACCACCGCCGCACCATGATCCACACCGCCACCCGGCGGCCCCTTCGCAGCAGCGGTGAGATCGACCTCGGTGAGTTCGCCGAAGATGGCCGGGTCGAGGAGTTGGTGCGGTGTGCCGTCGACGAGCCGTATGCGCACATGCGGTGACTGCAGCCGCACCGCCGCCGAGCGGATCGCGGTGCGCAGGCGCGCGATGTCCAGTGGCCCACGCAGATCCAGATACAGGGCGATCGTGGCGGGCACACCGGGTGCGAGCTGATGAGCTACCCACCAGCGTAATTGCCCGGGAGACAAGGGAATCGGCACAGCTTCTGCCGCCATCACGGCATCTACCGCGCCGATACCATCCTCGCCTTGCCGCACCGGGCCTCCCGGGATTCGGAGCAACCGTTGACTGGTTCCCCGGCAAACCTACGGCATCTACCCCGCGTCGGGCACGGATAGCCGTGCGGCCGCGTCGGCGGCGACCACGTCGGCGAGCACCTCGTCCAGCTTCGACGCGGTGGTGCCGAAGGTGGTCCGCAGCGCCGAATCGTCGACGACGAACTCGCGATGGGACATGTGTTTCGTCTCGAACAGTTCGGTCCAGAACGGGTCCTGCTGAGCGAATTCGGTGATCTCCGCGTCGGTGAGCACCGCGAGTTCGGGTGTCGCGACGCCGGCCAGCTCGGCGAGCCGGTTCGCGATCTCGCGCACGGTCGTGGTGATCACCGGGGCGTGCCAGGCCCTCCCCCACGACCGGTCGTCACGCGCGACCGCCACCAGCGCGGCCGCGGCATCACCGATCGCGGTGTAGGAGTGCGGGAGGTCGAGTTCCTGCGGGACCTTGGCCGGGGTGTTCGCCAGGACCGCGGCCTGGACGAACAGGGTGAAGACCGAGACAGCGGCCGCGCCGAGGAATTGACCCGCGCGCACTTCGGTGACGCGCAGCCGGCCTGCCTCGTGCGCGGCGAGCGCATCGGCCCACATCCTGGCCCTGACCGCACCCTTGCTGCCGGTCGCGGCGAGCGGGGTGCGTTCGGACACCACCCCGTCGACCGGGCCGTAGCCGTACAGGTTCCCCAGCATGACCAGGTCGGCGCCGACGGATTCGGTGGCCGACAGGATCGAGCCGAACAGGGGCGGAACCGTTTCCGGCCAGGTGTGATACGCGGGCATCGCCATGTTGAAGACGGTGCTCGCACCGGTCGCGATCTCGATCAGAGCGGTGGTATCGAGCGCGTCGAGGGCGATCAGTTCCACGTCGGGATGGGTGGGGCCGAGCCCGGTCCGGCTCACCATCCGTACGCGATCCCCGGCGTCGACCAGCGACAGCGCGGTGGCGGTGGCGGTGCCGCCATGGCCGATCACAACATGAGTGGACATGTGAATTCCCTTTCACGACAACATATTTCGATGCGAGCGACGTGGTCGCGCCCGCGCCTTCCACGATGCCGCTCGCGAGACGGCTAAACTAGCGGCCGCACTGCCAGCTATCCCAAGGATCAGGCCATGAAGACCATTGCCGTGGTTGCTGTCCCACCGGTGAAGTCCTTCGATCTGTCGATGCCCGAAACGCTGATGGGCTCGATCACGGTCGACGGCGAGCCCTGTTATCGCGTGGTTGTGTGCACCGCCGTGCCGGGGGCGCTGCCCTCGATGTCGCCCGGTGGGTTCGACGTCGTGATCCGGCACGGGCTCGAGGTACTCGACACCGCCGACGCGGTGATCGTGCCGAGCACCGGCAGTCGCGCCGACGCGGATCCGGTGACGCTGAAGGCGCTGCGCGCGGCCGTCGACCGCGGCATCCTGGTTACCTCGATCTGCAGCGGCGCGTTCGTGCTCGCCCAAGCCGGACTGCTCGACGGGCGCACCGCGACCACCCACTGGGCACTGGCCGAGGAGCTGGCCCGCGACCATCCGCTCATCCAGGTGCGCAGCGACGCACTGTTCATCGAGGACGGACCGGTGACCACCGCGGCAGGCGCGGCAGCCGGAATCGACCTGTGCCTGCACCTGATTCGCGCCGACTACGGCGCCACCGTGGCGAACGCCGCCGCGCGGGCCGCGGTGGTGACGCCCGTGCGGCCCGGCGGACAGGCCCAGTTCGTCGACACGCCACTACCCGCCGACGACGACCTGTCCCTCTCCGCCACCCGGACGTGGGCGCTACAACGCCTCGACACCCCTGTGTCCCTGCGCGAGCTGGCCGAACACGCGCGAATCAGCGTGCGCACCCTGAGCCGCCGATTCCACGAGGAGACCGGCCTCAGCCCGCAGAAATGGCTGCTGAGTCAGCGCATCCACCGCGCCAGGGAACTACTGGAATCGACTACCTTGCCGATCGAACAGGTCGCGCGGCACAGCGGCATCGGCTCGGCGGAGTCGTTGCGCCAGCACATGGTTCGCCAGGTCGGCGTCTCTCCGAGTACCTACCGCGCGAATTTCAGTACGGCGCGATAGGCGGATAGCCGGGGTAGGGCTGGTAGCCCTGCGGCGCCGGAGCCGCGAAGAAGGGCGAGGACGTCCGGTTCCACAGCAGGATCACCGCGGCGAGCCCGATTGCCAGGGTGACCGTGCTGAACACCAGCGCGATCCCCGCCGTCGAGGTGAGGAACGCCGTCACCGTGCCTGCGGCATAGAGCAGCGCGTTGATTCCGAACAAGACTGTCCCCGTGATCCTGCCCCAGTTCTTTCCGGCCCGGCAGACGAACGCCATCCACACCCACAGCCCCACCGTCACCAGCGAACTCAGGAGGGCCCCGCCGACGCTCGCGTACACCAGAAGATCGAGGTCGTCGCCCCGCAACACCCCACCCGAAGCGTCGAGCGCGGCACTGCGTGTCTCGTCGAGCATGGTGAGCGAGTAGGCCATGCCGAGCAGCGTGACCACCGCCCCCGCCAGCATCACGTAGAACGCGATCTGCACACTCTGCGGAACAACCCGAGGCCCGGCGTCCACCGGCGCACTACCCGGCCCGGGATATGGGGCACCCGGCCCATAGGGCGGCGGCGGCGCGTAGGGCGGTGGCGATCCCACCGCACCCGGCACCGGGCCGTGCGTCGGCGGGTGCGGAACGGCCGAGCTCGGCGGTGGCGGATAGGTGCCGGGAACCAGTGGATTCACGGACCCACGTGCCGCCGACTCGTCCGGATACGCCGTCAGCCCGTCATCCTGCGATGAATAGCCCTGACCTGCGGACGAATCTGACATCGAGCGGTGCCCCCTTGTTGTGAAGTCGGCCCAACTCTAGTCGCAGCCGCCCGCACCGGCTGCCTGTGCGATCGGCGTCAGCGAACGCCGACCAGCTCCCTGGCCGCGCTCCGGTACCGATCGACGATCAACCGGACAACCCCCGGATGCACACCGATCGGCTCGGCCACCCCATCGGCACCGGCATCGTGCAACCGCTGATGAAACAGCCCGTGCGCCAGCAGATACGACGCGATGAACACCCGTTGCGCACCCGATTCGCGCAGCGCGGCAACGACTTCGGGCACGCGCGGCGTCCCGGTCGCCACATACGCGATCTTCACCGGCGCGGCCAGCTGCTCGGCCAGCATGCCCGCAGCCCGCCGAACATCCTGGCGCGCACGCGAATCCGAAGAACCCGCGGCCGCGAACACCACCGCGTCACCGGGCTTCCACCCGGCCGCGCGCAACCGCACCGCCATGATCCGGGTCAGCGCCGGATCCGGTCCCATCGCCTCGGTCACGGCCACCGCGCAGTGCCCACTCTCGGCAACCTCACGCGGAACGTCCTGGTACACGTGATAGCCGGAAGCGAGGAACGCCGGAACAACGACAGCGGGCCCATCGAGATCCCGCAGCACCTCCGACGGCGACGGACCGAGCACGTCGACGAACGCTGTCCGCAGCGCGGTATTCGGCGCCGAGACGCCGAGTTCGGCGGCCACCGCGTCGGCCAGCGCCGCGATCATCTCCACCCCGCGCGCACTGCGAGTGCCGTGCGCGACCAGCACCAGAGCCGGATCACCCGGCTGCCCGGCGCTCACCACACTCCGATCGCTTGAGCCGGCCGGGGCGAGCGGGCGGGCGTTCCGATCCCCGCGGCGTGCGGTGCCTGAACAGCCGCGCGCACGGGCGGCGTATCGGAGCAGTCGGCCGCGTCCAGCGCCAGCCGGTACCCGCGCTTCACCACGGTCTGAATCGCCTTGGGAGTGCCCAAGCCGGCCCGCAATCGCGCGATCGCGGTCTCCACCGCATGGGTGTCGTCACCGCCACCCGGCAACGCGGCCAGCAGGTCTTCGCGCGACACGACCCGACCTGGCTGACGAGCCAGCGATCGCATCAACGCCATCGGGGCGGGCGCCAGCTGGCGCACCTCACCGTCGACGACAACACATCCACCACGCACGCTGATCAGATGACCGGCCGCGTAGATGCGGCTGGCGCGACGCGGAAGTTCTTCTGCCACATGGCGAGCCAGCGCGCCCAGCCGGGCACGCCCGGGCATCGTCGTCGGCACGCCGAGTTCTTCCAGCGGGGCCGCGGTGATCGGCCCGACACAGGCGGCGAGCACCCGGCCGCGGAACGCGTGCAGCACCGACTCGAGGAGTCCGGTTTCCTTGGCGCGCATCAGCAGTGACGCCACGGCGGGCGCACTGGTGAAGGTGACGCAGTCCAGGCTGCCGGAGATGATCGATTCGATCATGTTGTCCATCGGCCCACGATCGGCCGGCGGCTCCCAGCGGTACACCGGGACCGGGACCACGTCGGCGCCCGCGCAGCGCAGCACCTCACAGAAGTCGGGAACCGGCTCCCATTCGGTGGTCGCGCCGTGCAGCTGCACCGCGATACGGACGCCTTCGACGCCCTCGGCGAGCAGATGGTCGAGCACCTCGGCCGAGGACTCCGAGGCAGGCGACCATTCCTCACGCAGTTCGGCGGCGCGAATCGCGCCCTTGGCCTTGGGGCCGCGGGCCAGCATCCGGGTGGACGCGAGGGTGTCGCGCAGGACCTCGGCCAGGCCCCAGCCCTCCGCCGCTTCCATCCAGCCGCGGAAACCGATGCCGGTGGTGGCGACGGTGATCTGCGGCGGATCGGCGATCAGCAGTTCGGTGACCCGTTCGAGCTCGGTGTCATCGGCCAGCGGGATGATGCGAATGGCGGGGGCGGACACCACGCTCGCGCCCTTGCGGGTGAGCAGGGTGCTGAATTCCTCGGCGCGGCGAGCCGCGGTGACGCCGATGGTGAAGCCGGCAAGGCACGGGCCACTGTCGGTGGGAGAGGTCATGGGGTCTGCACCGGCTCGTTGGAGACCGCGACGACGCCGCCATCGAGTTGGACGGCGTACACCGGCAGGGACTGGGACTCGTCGTCGAGACAACGGCCGTCGATCAGCGAGAAGGCCTGCTTGAGCAGCGGCGACGCGACGACGGGAACACCGCCGCGATCACCGATGATGCCGCGAGACATCACCGCGGCCCGGCCGAACGGATCGATGTTGCCGACGGCGGCGAGCGTGCCGTCGGTGAGTAGGAACAGAGCCGCCTGACGGCCGCCCTTCAACAGGACAGCCACGCCGCGCCCCGGGATCAGGAAATCGAGCCGGCAAGCCTGGGTCCAGGTCACGGTCTCAGTGGTGATGGTGGGTGTGTCGATAACGGTCATCGGTTCCTCCTCCGAACGCCTTACCTATTGGTACAGGCGCCCTGTTTCCGCAGCGTTAAGGGCTTATTTCCCGGCCGGTGCTGTGTCCGAAGCAACACCGACGGGCATGCCGGGAAGACCGAGGAGCACTGGTACCTTGCGTTCGCCGCTGTCGTCGAACGAAATCGTCGGATCGGCTTCGTCAGGGGCATTGACGAAGGAGACGAAGCGCGAAAGCTTGTTCTCGTCCTCGAGCACGGCCGCCCACTCGTCCTTGTAGCCCTCGACGTGCTTGGCCATGGCGGCCTCGAGGTCACCGGCGATGCCGAGGCTGTCGTCACAGACGACGGCCTTGAGGTAGTCGAAGCCACCCTCGAGGGCCTCCTGCCACGGCGCGGTGCGCTGCAGGCGGTCGGCGGTGCGGATGTAGAACATCAGGTAGCGGTCGATGTAGCTGATCAGGGTCTCGTCGTCGAGGTCACCGGCCAGCAGCACCGCGTGCTTGGGGGTCAGACCGCCGTTGCCGCCGACGTAGAGGTTCCAGCCGTGCTCGGTGGCGATCACGCCGACGTCCTTGCCACGGGCCTCGGCGCACTCACGCGCGCAACCCGACACGGCCAGCTTGATCTTGTGCGGCGAACGAAGGCCGCGGTAGCGCTTCTCCAGCAGCACGGCCATGCCGACCGAGTCCTGCTGGCCGTAGCGGCACCAGGTGGAACCGACGCAGCTCTTCACGGTGCGCAGCGACTTGCCGTAGGCGTGGCCGGACTCCATGCCGACGTCGACCAGGCGCTTCCAGATCAGCGGCAGCTGCTCCACGCGGGCGCCGAACAGGTCGATGCGCTGACCACCGGTGACCTTGACGTAGAGGCCGAACTCCTTGGCGACCTCGCCGATCACGATCAGCTGGTCGGCGGTGACCTCGCCACCGGGCATCCGGGGGACGACCGAGTAGGTGCCGTTCTTCTGCAGGTTGGCCAGGAAGTGGT